>DNZD01000138.1 GCA_003504855.1 Cytophagales bacterium | reverse complement strand
CATATTCCTGAAGCCGGTCGGCCGCTACGATGCCCACCACGATAATTGGTGGGATTAGCTTCTCGGCCACCATGCGCTCTACAGTTTCCTTCACTTTCACCGCGGCCATGTCCTGACCATCGTTCAGCACCAGCAATGGATACTTCTTGCTGCGGTCCATGTCCGGCGGGGTAAGAATTTCAACAGCCACATTTCTGTTGAGCAACGAGGTGAAGATGTTGTCCAATACCTCCGATCGGTAGGCTGGAATGGTCATTTCAGGCGTCAGGGGGATAATGGGCTTGTCGTTGTTCTCCATGTTGAAAAGGCTTGCAAAAATAGAATAACGTAGGTTAACTTACCTGTGAATTTTTTCCATCCCCAGCATGTACGAGCACTATCATCGGTGGTATTCCCCCAGTCTCAGCCGCGACATTGAAGTACTCGCATTTGGTACGCGCGGGTATCCGGTGATTTTGTTCCCAACTTCGATGGGACATTATTATGAGAACAAAGATTTTAAACTGCTGGAGAGTGTGGCCTGGTTTGTCGACGAAGGCCTGGTAAAAATTTATTGCCCTGACGGCATCGATGAAGTGAGTTGGTACAACAAAAGCATTCATCCGGCCCAGCGCGTAATGAACCACATCTGGTACGATCAATTTCTGTTAACGGAATTGGTGCCCTTGGCCCAACGCGAAACGGGTGTTGGCCGGGTAGCTACCGCAGGTTGTAGTTTTGGTGGATACCATGCTACGAATTTTGCGTTCAAACATCCTGAAGTGGCCAAGTACGTGTTCAGCATGGGCGGAGCATTTGATATCCGTGATCAATTGGACGGATATTATGATGACAATGTATATTTCAACAATCCACCTGACTTCATTCCACAGGCACAGCATCCCTTATTCAGCGATATGTTTGTTGTTTTGGGTACCGGCACCAATGATATGTGTTGGGATGCCAATGAAAAGATGGCGGGCATATTCCGAAACAAAGGAATTCACCATTGGCTGGATGTGCGACATGGTGCACCTCATGATTGGCCCGCCTGGCGTGAGATGTTTCCGCATTACTTGTCTTTGATCAAGGGATAGCCTAAGAGTCACCGCTAACAGCCGACATGAAAAAGTTCTGCTTGCTTTGGCTGTGTTTAAACTTTGGCCTGTATGGATGGGCTGCTCCGATTGATATCCGCCAATCGGTGATGATCAACGGCATTCATCAATGGATTCACATCAAAGGCAAAGACAGCACGATGCCCGTGTTGCTGTTTTTGCACGGTGGCCCCGGCAATTCCGCCATGGGCTATGCCGACAAGTTTACACACGAACTGCAGCGCCATTTTATGGTTGTGATGTGGGACCAACGTGAAAGCGGAAAAACAGCCACCCTGAATACTTCCGGGGTATCTCTGACAGTAGACGTTGTGGTGAAAGATGCATATGACATGATCAATTACCTGCGTGAACGTTTTGCTCAAAACAAAATCTATCTCATGGGCCATTCCTGGGGTGGATTTCTTGCGCTGTATGTTGCGGCCAAATACCCGGATGCCATAAAGGGCTGCTTTGCCCTTGCGCCCATGGTGTATCAGCAACGCAGTGAACGGGAAATGCTACAGGTGATGTGGGATGAGGCAAGCGAACGCAAGGATACTGATGCTATAAAGGAATTGGGGTCAGTACACATACCGTTTGAAAGCGGTGAGCAATTGTACTACCACAGAAAATGGCTGTCCAAAAAAATGGGGTCGCCCGTGGCCGGGAAATCGTTTGTGTTGAAGTGGTCGGTAAAATGGCTTTCATTGTTTAATGAAGGATCAGCCATCAATTTGTTCGAGGCCGCCCCGGAGATCAAGTGTCCGGTTTATTTCTTTGTTGGCTCCCGCGACTATCAAACTTCCTCTAAATTGACGGAAGCCTATTTTCAGGCCGTGAAAGCTGAAAAAAAGGACCTATTTTGGTTTACAAATTCGGCACATAGTCTTAACCTTACCGAACCAACCAAACTTCAGGATTTGGTGATTTCCTTGAAGGACAAACCCTAACCACTTACCGCATGAAAAAGATAGGAATACTCCACGGCATGGAACGTTCATTTCCACAGGCCTTTGTCGAGCGCATCAACAAAATGGATATTGCCGGGATCACCGCCGAGCCAGTATTGGTAGATCAAGTGAGACAGGGTGAGTCGAGTGGTTATGCTGTAATTATCGATCGGATATCCCAGGACGTTCCTTTTTACCGGGCGTTCCTGAAAAACGCAGCCATTTCGGGAACGGCTGTGCTTAACAATCCCTTTTGGTGGAGTGCGGACGAGAAATTTTTCAACAATGCCCTGGCAGTTAAATTGGGTGTGCCGGTTCCCAAGACGGTGATACTTCCGTCGTACGAACGACCAACCGATACCAGTGAGACCTCTTTCGCGAACCTGAAATTTCCGTTGAGCTGGGATCAGATTTTTGATCACATTGGTTGGCCGGCCTATATGAAGCCACATGCCGGAGGCGGCTGGAAGAGCGTATATAAATTGCGCGGCCCCGATGATTTCTTTGAGTCTTACCGGCAGACTGGTCAGTTGGTGATGATGCTTCAGGAAGAAATTGTATTTGATGATTACTTCCGTTGCTATTGCCTGGGCGGAAAATATGTGCGCATCATGCAGTATGAACCCCGCAATCCACATCACCTGAGGTATGTTGTAGAGAAAGGTCCTGTATCTGAAAAACTGTTGAAGACAGTGCACGACCACGTGCTCACGTTGAACCATGCCCTGGGTTATGATTTTAATACCGTGGAGATGGCGGTGCGCGATGGAATTCCCTATGCAATTGACTTCTGTAATCCAGCACCGGATGCCGATGTCGCATCAGTTGGACAGGAGAACTTTGATTGGGTAGTAGAACATGCCGCGAAAATGGCCATCGAGCGGGCCCAGCTGCAGAAGGATGGAAAGGATAACCTCACGTGGGGAACGTTTGTTACGCAAGGCGTTGCACCTGCACCCAGGAAGGCCACCGCAGCCAAGACACCGACAAAGAAGGCAAGGAAATAACCGTATGGAAAAATTTACACTCGGCATTGAAGAGGAGTACATGGTGATAGATCCCGTGACGCGGGAATTGAAATCGCATGATCAGAAGATCGTGGAACTCGCTGCATTAGTATTTCACGAGCAGGTGAAAGCGGAAATGCACCAGGCAGTGGTGGAGGTAGGTACATCAATTTGCAGTAATGTTGACCAGGCCGGTGCGGAGATCCGTCAATTGAGAAAGCATGTGGCACAGATTGCAGGAAGTCTTAACCTCAAGATTGGAGCTTCCGGTACACATCCGTTTTCGCATTGGAGTACCCAGTTAATTACGCCCAATCCCCGGTATGATGCCATTGTTAACGAAATGCAGGAAGCTGCCCGATCGAACCTCATTTTCGGACTGCATGTTCACGTTGGCATTGCCGACAAAGACATGGCCATTCACATCATGAATACCGTACGGTATTTTCTGCCGCACGTCTATGCATTGTCATCCAACTCGCCTTTTTGGGAAGGACGCAATACCGGATTCAGGTCCTTCCGCACAAAGGTGTTTGATAAATTTCCCCGGACTGGAATTCCGGATGATTTTGCCAGCTGGGATGCATTCAAGAATTATATCAACCTGCTGATCAAGACCAATTGTATTGACAATGCAAAGAAAATATGGTGGGATGTGCGCGTACACCCCTTCTTTGACACAATTGAGTTTCGCATCTGCGATGTGCCCATGCGGGTAGAGGAGACGATCGCCATCACGGCACTTTTTCAGGCGCTCGTGGTGAAGTTGTACAAACTGCGTCTGCAAAACCAGAGTTTTATTATGTACAGCCGGGCATTGATCAATGAGAATAAATGGCGCGCCTCCCGATACGGATTGGATGGCCGTCTGATTGACTTTGGCAAGCAGCAAGAGTTGGATACCCGATTGCTGATCCGGGAATTGCTTGAATTTATTGACGATGTGGTCGATGAGTTGGGTAGCCGCAAGGCCATCCAATATGTGTACCATATCCTGGAGCATGGCACTGGCGCCGACCGGCAGTTGGCGGTGTTTAACAAAACTGGCAGCCTGGAAAAAGTGGTTGACTATATCACCGACGAGACCCTGACGGGCGTCTAGAACGCAATCCTTACCTTTGCCCTGTGTTTACGTCTTCTGATTCCGGCCCCATCCGTGTAGCTGTGCTTGATTTGTATGAAGGCACTGCCAATGTCGGCATGCAGAATATTCTCGACCTGATCGCCTACGTTTCCCGGGAGTATCAGCAACCCATCGAGTACAAAAAGTTTGATATTCGCGCCAAGTGCGAATCACCTGGATTGGACTATGATGCCTATATCTCCAGTGGCGGTCCGGGCAGTCCGATCGATAGCGCTGGTGCTGAGTGGGAATCCGTGTACTTTGGTTTAATGGAAGACATTCAACACTACAATGAGTCGCATCCGGACCAGAAGAAACATGTATTGTTGATTTGTCATTCATTTCAGATCTATTGCAGGTATTATGGCTATGGACATGTCTCAAAGCGCCGGTCGACCTCATTTGGCGTCATGCCAGTGCATAAAACGCGTGAAGGGGCTCATGACCCTTTGTTGAACACCCTGGCCGATCCGTTTTGGGCCGTGGATTCGCGGGATTATCAAATCACCCAGCCTGACGATGAAAAAATTCACGAACGTGGAGGTGCCGTGTTGTGTGTTGAGAAATACAGACCGCATGTGGTTTTGGAGCGTGCGGTGATGGCCATCCGCTTTGATGAAGCTTTTGTCGGCATGCAGTTTCATCCGGAAGCTGAATCACAGGGCATGCGTATGTATCTGCTGAGTGATGAAAAGAAAAACCTGGTTATGGGCAAGTATGGTGAAGCAAAATATCAGGACATGCTCAATCAATTGACCGACCCGGATAAAATCAGCCTGACCAATCAAACGGTCGTTCCCCGTTTTCTGGCGTTGGCACTCCGTCACCGGCTTCAGGCTGTTAGTTTATGATTGTAAAGGTCCGTCAGCAATTCAATAAACAATTCAGCGTACAGAAATACGATGCGTTTCTGAATGACCTGAATGAAACTTATCATTATACGATTCCCTTCCGTGTGGCGGAGACACCGGTATTTGTTGATAAGCACTTTGCCCGGAAATTATTTGCATCGGCCGATCACATCATCGACTTTATCGTCCGGCCTGACTTTCGGGAGCAGATGGCAGGTGCACTGCCCGATCATCTCCGGGTGCCTCACGAAACACCCAACAGCCTCTTCATCGCGTTAGACTATGCAGTTTGCACAGAAGGCAGCTATGAATTGGTTCCACGCCTGATTGAGATGCAGGGATTTCCTTCGCTCTTTGGCTATCAGGATTTTCTGGGAGCAAAAATACGAGAACACTATAGCCTGCCAGATTCCCTGCACTATCATTTTGGACTGGACTCAGAAGCGTACTGGAAGAAGTTGCGCAACGCGATAGTGGGGAAGCACAACCCCGAAGAGGTAGTCCTGCTTGAGATAGACCCCTTGAAGCAGAACACAGCCATCGATTTTCTGATCACCCGGGAAAAACTGGGCATAACCCTGCTTCATTTAGGTGATGTACGGGTTCGGGGTCGGGCATTATACTATATGAAGGGTGGAAAAGAAATCCGTATCCAGCGAATTTACAACCGGGTAATTTTTGATGAACTGGTACAGCGCAAAGACCTGGTTACTGAGTTTCACCTCACCGAAGATGTTGATGTTGAATGGGCTGGACATCCAAACTGGTTTTTCTACATCAGTAAATATACCATGCCCTTCCTGCACGACCCGGCTGTGCCGGAAAGTCGCTTTTTACACACGGTGGATCAGTTGCCTGCAGACCTGGAAAACTATGTCTTGAAGCCATTGTTTTCATTTTCCGGCAGTGGTGTAATTTTTCATGTGACGCGACAAGACATTGACCGCATCCCAATGGCTGACCGGAAGAACTTCATGCTTCAGAAAAAGGTGCACTACGAACCAGTGGTTCAGGCCCCGGATGGATTGGTAAAAGCAGAGATCAGGTTACTCTACCTCTGGGAGCCGGGCTCCGGTCGTCCCACTTTGCTCACCAACCTGGCCCGGTTAAGCAGGGGTGAAATGATTGGCGTGAAGTACAACAAAGACAAAACCTGGGTCGGGGGCACGGTGTGCTTTTTTGAATCCTGACAGGGTTAATATTACACAATAACCAGAACCCATGCCTCTCGCGCTCATTCGTTCAATGTTGCGTTTAACCCGGTTCTGGAACCTTTGCATCATTGCGCTTACCCAGTACGTCACAGCTTATTGTCTGGTTGATCCCTCAACCCTGACTGATCTTCGTCTGTTCACCCTTACCCTCGCTACGGTGCTGATCGCAGCAGCCGGTTATATCATCAACGATTATTACGATGTAAAAATCGACCTGATCAATAAGCCAGATCGGGTAGTAATTGGCAAAGAGGTGCCTAGACGTCATGCCATGATCTTTCACACCATCCTTTCAGTTGCCGGTGCATTGCTTGGGTTATGGCTCTCGTGGAAAATTGCACTTGTGAATATCGCGAGTTCATTTCTTCTGTGGCTTTACTCCAATGCACTCAAACGCCTGCCTTTTGTGGGTAATGTGGCTGTCTCCTTGCTGACGGGATTGGGGGTTTACATGATTAATATCTTATATCCACCTTTTCGTCTGCTGATATTGGTTTATGCGTTATTTGCATTTTTCATTACGCTGGTGAGGGAGATTATCAAAGACCTTGAAGACCTGAGAGGGGATGATACCTTCGGATGTAAGACCCTGCCTGTTATCTGGGGCGTACGCCGTACGCGCAACTTCGCCATCTTTCTGCTGGTGGTATTCTTTGGATTGATTTTGTTCATCAACGCAATGGTGTCGCCACTTCCGATGGTTTTTTTTGCAGGGTTTCTATTGCTCCCGCTGCTTGTCCTCGTGGTCTGGTTGAGTCGCGCCGATACCCGCAGGGATTTCTACCTGCTCAGTCAGTTTTGTAAACTAATTATGCTCGCAGGAATTCTCAGCATGGCATTTCTTTGAGTACGTTTGCCAGATGGAAAAAGCCCGGATAGCAATTTTGGCCTCTGGCAGTGGCACCAACGCCGAGGCCATCATGAAACATTTTGCGGGTAGCAACGAAATTTCTATCGTGTTGCTTCTTTCCAATAATCCCAAGGCATATGCTCTTGAACGCGCCCGGAGGTTTGGCGTAACGACCATTGTTTTTTCACGCGAAGAATTCCGCTCCGCCAGCCGTGTGTTGCAGACCCTGGAGCATCATCGGGTGACACATATTGTATTGGCCGGATTCTTACTTCTCGTGCCGCCATTCATCATAAAAGCTTTTCCCGAACGAATCGTAAACATTCATCCGGCATTATTGCCCAGCTACGGCGGCAAGGGTATGTACGGGGAGCGGGTGCATCAGGCGGTAAAGGCCGCAGGCGACCCGATCACGGGGATCACCATTCACCTGGTCAACGAAAAATTTGACGACGGTAAAATTCTCTTTCAGGCTTCCTGCCCGGTGTTGGTGAACGATACCCCGGAACAAATAGCAGAAAAGGTACATCGGCTGGAGCACCAGCATTTTCCCGCCGTTATCGAAAAGTGGGTATTAGATCTTGCCTAGATCCAAAAGAAATCTGCTGATTTTGGGAATGCATCAAACACCGAATGCACAAAAGGGTCAGGTGTTGTTAGTTTCCGTAAGGAGAGATTCATCCAGGCGCCATCCATGTTGATCACGGCAGCAATGGCGCCATCGTCTTTCATCAGGTGATGTCGTATGCTCCAGCGAGAAAAGTCTTTCTTCGCTTTCGTGACTTCCATGTCTACCGTGATGCGGTCTTCAAATTTTATTTCCTTTCGGAACAATGCCTCTTCCCTGAAAAGTATAGGGCCTACGCCGAGTTCTTCAAGTTTCATGTTGGTGAGGCCTTTAAGAGAAAAGAAGGTAACGCGCACAGTCGTGCCAAAATCGTAGTAGGCGGAATGTCTCAGGTGCCGGTTTTGATCGATATCAGACCACCGTACCTGGATGGGCATTGAGAATTTTTCCATGGTGCCTACGGTGTGTTTATTTCGTTGAATCCATCCCGCGAATCGGTCCAGCTCATGGGATAATTTTTATCGATAAAAGGAACCGCATCTGTGGTGAGGTGGAGGGGCCTGAAGGTATCTACCATAACAGCCAGCTCTTTGGTCTCTTTGGCACCAATACTTTTTTCTACGGTTCCCGGATGAGGTCCATGGGGCAACCCACCTGGATGCAAGGTAAATGACCCGCGCGAGATCCCCCGGCGGCTCATGAAATTTCCTTCTGCATAGTACAACACCTCATCACTGTCGATGTTGCTGTGGTTGTAAGGGGCAGGAATAGCCAGCGGATGATAGTCAAATAGTCTGGGTACAAATGAACAGATCACAAAATTGTGTGCCTGGAATGTCTGGTGTACGGGTGGTGGCTGATGTACCCGGCCGGTGATGGGTTCAAAGTCATGAATCGAAAAGGCATAAGGCCACAGAAATCCATCCCAACCCTTTACAGCCAGCGGACTGTGCTCATAGGTGTATTGGTGTAGATGACCTTGTTTCTTGATTTTAATCAGGTACTCTTTTTGATGAGGTAAGTTGGCCAGCTCGTGGGGAGGTCGGATGTCGCGTTCACAATAGGGGGAATGTTCCAACAACTGTCCCAGTTGATTGCGATAACGCTTCACCGTTTCCACCGGAGAAGCAGATTCAATGATCAGGAGGCGCAAGGGACCGTCATTGAACTGAATGGAATAGATAACGGTCCGTGGGATAACCAGATAGTCGCCGGAACGGAATTCCAGCTTGCCAAATTGACTGAATAAAGTGCCACTGCCTTCGTGAACAAAGAGTACTTCATCTCCTTCGGCATTCTTGTAGAAGTAGTCCATGGTTCGCTTGACGGGCGAGCAGATCGCGAGGGAGCAGTCGCCGTTCATTAAAAGGACTTTTCTGGCGTCGAGGTAATCCTGGCCTGTGGTGTCAACTGCGGAGGTGTTGAGGTGTGTTTGTTTTAGTCCGTAACCTTCAAGCAACCGAGGACCATATGGGACAGGTTCACCCACGGACTTGACCCTGGTGGGTGCGTGTTCGTGATAGAGAATAGAATAAATTCCAGAGAAGCCTTCAGAGCTAACTACTTCTTCATGGTACAAGGAGCCATCCGGTTTTCGGAATTGTGTATGGCGTTTGGGCGGAATCTGCCCCAGTCGATGATAATACATGCGCTGAAGATTGAATAACGAAGTTAGCGAATGCAACCCACTTTATGGGCGGTGGGTGGTGTTTACATCTTACTACGACTCAGCGTCGGGATACGATCAAACAGCTTCATGGCTTGTTGAAGCACCTCGTTATTTTCATTGTACACCGGATAGAATCCGTCGTTGCCCCAGATTTTGCGGGCCACCTGAGCCTTTACGTTTACCTGAAAATCTCTTTTATGCCTTGCCAGATCAGCCCGATCTGCTTTCACTTTATTGCCCTCGCCTGTGCGCACCAATTGTTCCAGCATGGCATCGCTCACCACGAACTGCAGGTAGTACTTCTCGAAACCCATGGCATTCAGCTCCTGCTTATGTTGTTCGGCATATTTAAAGGTGTATTCCTGCATCGAATTGGAGATGTACAATTCGTTGAGATAACGGCTGTTTTGGGTGGTGTCGAGCGGAACGAAGTAATCAGGCATGATTCCTCCACCACCGTAAACCGTACGTCCGTTCAGGGTATGGTATTTCAGCGAATCGTTAAACTTGATGCTGTCAGCATTGAAAAATTCACCATGCTTATACCGCTTGAGCATGTCTTTGGAATACTCTTCCATGTCGCCGTACGGTTTTTGTATGGAACGACCACTGGGTGTGTAATAGCGTGAGATGGTGAGGCGAAGTTCGGAACCATCGCTGAGGTCAAAGGGCGACTGTACCAGGCCTTTACCAAATGAGCGACGTCCAACGACCAGCGCCCGGTCATTATCTTGTAAGGCGCCTGCGAGAATTTCCGAAGCGGATGCACTGCCCTCATTCACCAGCACAATCAGATCACCAGTTTCAAATCCTCCCTTTTCGGTGGACATGGCATCCGAGTTAAACTTTTTGTCTTTGCCATTGGTGAATACAATCTTTTTTCCTTGCGATAGAAATTCGTCCGCGAGGTCGATGGCCTGGTTCATGTAACCACCCGGATTTCCCTGCAGGTCCAGCACGAGGCGTGACATTCCCAGTTTCTTGAGCTTGATCATAGCCTCCTGGTATTCGTCAAAGGTGGTTTGAGAGAATCGGTTGATTTTAATGTAGCCGGTGCCGGCATCCAGCATATACGCTACGTCGAGTGAGTGTTGCGGAATCCTGTCCCGGATGATGGAGTACTTAAGCCGGTCACGGTGGTTTTTTCTGATTACCTCAATTTTGGCTTCTGTTCCTTTGGGGCCTTTGAGCAGCTTCATCACCTGACTGTTGGTGAGGCCTACATTGGCAATTTCTTTATCACCCACCTTGACAATTTTATCACCGGGTTGCAGACCCACGGCCTCTGAAGGTCCGCCACTCAGGGCCGTAACTACCACCAGTGTATCGTGGAAGATGTTGAACTCGATGCCGATGCCTTCAAAGTTACCCTGCAGGTCTTCGTTTGCCTCAGTACGTTGACTGATGGGAATATAGGAAGAGTGCGGATCGAGTTTTTCCAACATGTGTTGGATAGCTTCGTCAACAAGTACATCGGTTTTGGTGGTGTCCACATATTCTTCCCGGATCAGGCCCAACACTTCTTTCAGCTTTTGTACATCGTCACCGGAGGAATACCCAGGAACGGATGAAGAATTGAAACTAACCCCGATCAGCACGCCGGCGGCCAGGCCAATGGCCAATACGAGGGGGAGGCTGATTTGACGTGGGGTGTTCTGTGGTTCGCTCATAGGTAAATTCTTCCGTTCTAAACGGCAAAGATCGGGCAAAGTTCAGACAGCACGAAACAGATTTAAGCCAAATCCGGCGTCCTATTGTGTACCTTGCCAATGAGTGGGACGAATTTTAGCTATTGATTATGGAATGAAACGCACTGGGTTGGCTGTTACCGACCCGTTGCGGATTATTGCCACGGCCCTGACCACCGTGGAGAGTCATCGCCTGATGGTATTTCTGGACGATTATTTCCGGAAGGAAGTTGTGGATGAACTGGTACTGGGCTTTCCGCGAAGACTGAACACCCAGGATACTGACATGACACCCCTGGTGCGGACGCTGGCTGACCAACTCAAAGCCCGGTTTCCTGACAAACCCCTGACGCTGGTCGATGAACGATTCACCAGTTCAATAGCGCAACGGGCGATGATCGACGGCGGGATGAAGAAGAAAGACCGGCGTATAAAGGGTAATGTTGATCAGATCAGCGCCACCATCATTCTACAGTCGTACCTCACTTCAAAGGGTTAACACAAAAATCACTGCCCTTGTTTACCTTTGTTGCTTAATTGTCTTTTCTCATGGTTTACCCCATTGTTGTATACGGCGACCCGGTACTCCGCAAACGTGCCAAGGAAGTGGAGCAGGGTTCAATAGACATCAAGGCCTTTGTGCAGGACATGTTCGACACAATGTATGCAGCTAATGGCGTGGGATTGGCAGCGCCCCAGATCGGCAAGAGCATTCGCGTATTTGTGGTGGATGGTACCGGATTCACCGATGAGAAGGAAGACCTTTCAGACTTTAAGAAAGCGTTTATCAATCCGGAGATTTTATCCGAAGAAGGTGATAAATGGGAATATGAGGAAGGATGTCTCAGTATACCCAATATTCATGAGAGCATCTCACGTCCACCCAGGCTTACTATCCGGTACGAGGATGAAATGGGTGTAGTACACGAAGAGAAGTATGCCGGTATGAAGGCCAGGATTATTCAGCATGAGTATGATCACCTGGATGGCAAACTATTCCTCGATTATCTGAGTCCATTGCGCAAGCGACTCCTCAAAGGTAAGTTGGCCGACATCAGCAAGGGCGACGTAAGAACGGAATACCGAATACTCGCTCCCAAGCGATAAGTCGCCCCGTCATGCATGAATTGCTCCTCAACAGTGTCCGAAGCAAAATTGCCATCTCTGACGAAGAGTTGAAAAAACTGCTCACGTTTTTCTTTCCCAGGAAGATCAGAAAGAGACAATATGTGTTGAATGCCGGCGACGTGTGCCAGCACCTCACGTTTGTGGAAAGCGGTTTGTTGCGGTCCTTTTATGCAGACGACAAGGCCAACGAACATGTTGTGCAGTTCGCGTCCGAGGGCTGGTGGATCACGGATATGGGCAGCTTCTTTTCAGGTGAACCAGCGATGTATAACATCGAAGCGTTAGAAGACACCGAAATGCTCGTGTTGCCCAGAACTTCCCACGATATG
>DNZD01000079.1 GCA_003504855.1 Cytophagales bacterium | reverse complement strand
GTGGAGTTTATAAAGAATGCCAACCTGTATCATCCGGATGCCTTTACTCCCAATGGAGACAACCTGAACGATGGCTTTACTGTTCGGGGGCAGTTTATTGTAAAAATGAACCTGAAAATCTACGATCGCTGGGGCGCTCTGCTTTTCGCTACAGAAAAGAACGAACCTTGGGATGGTCGCAGTGAAGGCAAGGCTATGCCCCCGGCAACTTACATCTGGAAAGCCGAGATAACCGATCTGGCCGGTCGTACGTTTTCCGAACATGGCACGGTAGCATTGCTCCGGAATTAAGGCAGCCAATAGTTACCTTTGCCTGAATCAACCAATCACGCGCATATGCTTGACATGATGAATATGATGGGCAAGGTGAAGGAAATGCAAGCCCGCCTTAAGCAGGCACAAGACAACCTTGAATTGATTACGGTATCGGGTGAGGCCGGTGCGGGCATGGTACGGGCAACGGTGAATGGCAAGAAAAAGCTGTTGTCTGTAGAAATTGATCCCTCCATCGTATCCCCTGGAGAGAAGTTTCTTTTGCAGGATCTGGTGGTGGCTGCCGTGAATAAGGCCATGGAAGAAGCCGAAATGAAAGCCAAAGAAGAACTGCGCAAAAGTACCGAAGGCATTCTTCCCAACATCCCCGGTATGGATCTTAGCAACCTGATGGGATGACCAGTGTTGCCATCGTCATTCTGAATTATAACCGCTGCGACCTACTTCGAAAGTACCTGCCGGCTATTATTGAACACAGCCCACATGCTTCCATCGTCGTTGCCGATAATGGTTCCAAAGACGGTTCAGCGGACATGGTGGAAAAGGAATTTTCCTCCATACGTGTTATCCGCATAGCCATCAACCTTGGTTTTTGCGGTGGCTACAATACAGCGCTGCGCCAAATCGATGCTGACTATTATGTGTTACTAAACTCCGACGTGGAAGTAACGGCAGGTTGGGTCGAACCCCTGCAAAGCATATTGGATCACCAGCCGCAGGTGGCCGCCGTGCAACCAAAAATCCTGAGCCTTACAGAACGGCATCTGTTTGAATACGCTGGTGCGGGCGGAGGCCTCATCGACAGGCTGGGTTATCCATTCTGCCGCGGACGCTTGTTCTATGTACTCGAACCAGACAACGGTCAATTCAATGATTCCCGTCCAATCTTCTGGTCATCCGGGGCAGCGATGATGATACGCTCGTCGCTTTACCATGAGATGGGTGGCCTGGACGAGGACTTCTTTGCACACATGGAAGAGATTGATCTCTGCTGGCGGCTGCAGCGGGCGGGGCATTTGATTTGGTACGAAGGTGCAAGCACCGTGTATCACCTTGGCGGTGGTACTTTATCGGTATCCAATCCTTTTAAGACGTACCTGAACTTTAAGAACGGACTGAGTCTGTTATACAAGAATCTGCCTGTCAACGAATTAATTATCAAATTCCCAATTCGCATGGTACTGGATTGGATTGCTGCCGTCAAATTTACGCTCAACGGATCCTGGCGTGACGGGTGGTCAGTTATCCGGGCGCACGCCCATTTTTTCCGGCACTATGGTCGGGAGCAAAAGCGGCGAAAAGCAGCCGCACTATTTGGCTATAGAACGTTGGAACAGCAATATAAAGGCTCTGTCGTTTGGGCCTTTTTCGGAGCCGGAAAGCGGCGATTCGAACAACTGGAATTTTAGAAATCAAGCACAGAGCTGTTGCTCCGGCGAAGGTGCTTCCGCATATTCATAATGAAGGCCAGCCCGAGGTAGACAATAATGGGCGACCCAAGGGTCAAAAACGAGGCATAGATAAAGAACAAACGGATGCTGGCTGAAGCGATACCCAGTTTCTCGCCCAGGGCCGAGCAAACACCAAATGCGTGCTCCTGAAAAAAATGTTGTAACCGTTTTATATATAATTCCATCGCCAAGATCACATTTAGCCGGTTTTAAGGCAGTTTGTCGAGGAAAGAAACTGCCCGCAAATATAACGCCTTTCCCGGGGGTCATGTTCTGGCGTTCTCTTTATTTTTTTGACTAATATTGCAAAAAAAGGGCCTTGGCCTTAGCTTTGAACCTCATTTTGACAACCATAAAATACCATCCATGAGAAAAGTCGTCTACTCGTTCGTGATTATCGGCATGATGAGCCTCGCCGGTTGCACGCTGCCCGCAATGATGAAATTGGCCAAGCAGCAACAGCTCGCAGTCACTCCTAACCCGCTGGAAGTTCACAAGGACTCCGTAGCCTTTGAGGTTTCTGCGAACCTGCCCGTCAAAATGTTGAAAAAAGGGACCGTTTATACCCTGAACAGCTTTTACAAATACGGCGACAAGGAACTCTCTCTGCCTGCAATCACCTTCAAGGGTGACGATTATGCTACTTCAACCACCGAGCCTAAGTTGACCAAGTCATTCAACTTCCCTTACCAACCTGCTTACAAAGTAGGAACACTGGAAGTACAAGGCGTTGCCTCCAAAGGCACCAAAACTTTGGCTGGTGCACGCGCTCCGATCGCCACTGGCCTGATCACCACCAGCAAACTGGTTCAGAACTCTTACTATGCTGCTTTCGCCGGCCACGGATATAACAACCAGGAAGAAATCGTTCCTGTGGTAATCCCCGACTTCTACTTTGAGCAAGGCCGTTCTGTGCTCCGCAAAACGGAGACCACCAGCGACAAAGGCAAGCAACTGGATGCTTTCATCGCCTCCAAAAACATTACCCGCACAGTGACCATTACCGGTACCCACTCACCGGAAGGTCGTGAGCGCATCAACAGCAAACTCTCTGAAGAGCGCGCCGCCGCCATCGAGAAGTTCTACCGCGCTGAAATGAAGAAATACGACTATAAGGATGTTGCCAATGAAATTAAGTTCATCCTTAAGCCAGTGGTGGATGATTGGAATGGTTTCAAAGCCGCCCTCGCTGCTTACCAGGGAATCTCTGCTGATGAGAAAGCTGCTTACCTGAACATCATTAACGGTGGTGGTTCTTTCGAAGAACAAGAGCAAAAACTGAAGAAGATTGCCAGCTACAAAAAGGTCTTCAAAGAAGTATATCCCGGCTTGCGTGCTGCCAAGACTGAGATCCTGACTGTAAAGAAGAAAAAGACTGATCCTGAGATCTCTGTATTGGCCAAGCAAATCACACAAGGAAGCTCTCCTTCCGATGCTTTGACATTTGAAGAGTTGATGTATGCTGCCACCCTCACTCCTTCACTGGATGAGAAAGCAGCCATCTACGAAGCCGCTACCAAGAAAGGCGCTTATTGGAATGCACACAACAACCTGGGCGCTGCTTACCTGCAGATGGCGATCGAAAATCCAGGCCGTGCTGCTGACCTCGCTGCCAAGGCCGCCGCTCAGTTGGACCTCGCTGGTAAAATCAACCAGACGCCTGAAGTAAATGCCAATCTGGCTACTGTAGCTTTGATGCAAGGCAACGCCTACAAAGCTGCCAGCTTCGCCAACAAAGCCCTCAACGGTGCTAGCAGCGATGTTGCCCGCGGTGTAAACGGTGTTAAGGGTGCCTGCGAAATCTACATGGCTAAATATGATGCGGCTGTTCGCTCAGAGTCATCTGCTGCCGCTACCGATGTGAACCTCTTCAACAAAGGTCTCGCTCAGTTGCTGTCTAAAGACTATGCAAATGCTGCCAGCACCTTCAATGAAGCTACCGGTAAAAATGCTAACATGGCTGTGGCCTATTATGGTGCCGCTATCGCAGCTGCCCGCCAAGGCAATGCAGAGAAAGTGGTTAGCAACCTGGTAAGTGCAGTGAAAATCGATCCTTCCCTGAAAGAGAAGGCCCTCACTGACATCGAATTCACGAAGTTCAATACCACCGAGGCTTTCCGCGGTGCACTGAAATAAGGATTTGTTCAATCCCCTTAAAACCCCGTCCTGAACCGGACGGGGTTTTTTGTTGCCTTGAAAAAACGAGAAATAGGCCGAAACCTTTCATCCTGACCATCCGGCTGTTATTTTTACACACTTTTTGAAAAATCAGTTATGCGAGAAATTCAGTTCCGTGAAGCCCTTCGGGAAGCCATGTCAGAGGAAATGCGTCGCGATTCGCGGGTGCACCTGATGGGAGAAGAAGTAGCCGAATATAACGGTGCCTATAAGGTCAGCCAGGGCATGCTGGATGAATTCGGACCAGACCGGGTGATCGATACCCCTATCTCTGAATTGGGATTCGCTGGCGTAGCTGTAGGGGCTGCTGTCAATGGTGTACGTCCCATCGTTGAATTCATGACTTTCAACTTTTCGCTGGTAGCTATCGACCAGATTATCAACGCTGCTGCGAAATTCTATTCCATGTCAGGCGGCCAATACAATGTACCCATCGTGTTCCGCGGACCAACCGGAAATGCCGGACAATTGGGCGCACAACACTCTCAGAACTTTGAGAACTGGTTTGCCAATACCCCAGGGCTCAAAGTGGTTGTTCCCTCCAACCCCTATGATGCCAAAGGATTACTCAAGGCCTCTATCCGGGATAACGATCCGGTGATTTTTATGGAGTCGGAATTGATGTATGGTGATAAAGGGGAAGTACCCACAGAAGAATATATCATACCAATCGGCGTGGCTGACATCAAGCGCGCTGGCTCAGACGTTACCATCGTATCCTTCGGTAAAATCATGAAAGTGGCCCTCGCTGCCGCTGTCGAACTGGAGAAAGAAGGAATTTCAGCCGAAGTAATTGACCTCCGCAGTGTACGCCCGATCGACTACGCAAGCGTGGTAGAATCAGTTAAGAAAACCAACCGTCTCGTGATCGTGGAAGAAGCGTGGCCGCTATCATCCATCGCCACGGAAATCACTTATCATATCCAAAAGCATGCATTCGACTATCTCGATGCGCCCATCCAACGGGTAAACAGCATGGATGTGCCACTGCCCTATGCGTCTACATTAATTCAGGCTATTCTGCCGAACGTAGAGAAGACAATAAAGGCTGTGAAAACGGTGATGTACCGAAACTAATTCGCTGAGTTTACCAGGAGTACCCTCCATGCATCGGCTACACGCCCTTGCTCCAATAGTGCTTTGGCAAAGCGATGAACAGCTGATTCACCACCAGCTATCGCTGACTGAACGTCCTTGTGCTGACTGAACATCAATACCGATTCTGCTGAAGGCAACACCTCGATATTGGCCAACCTGGCCAGATCATTGCCGGTAAGGACATCACTGTTCCGAATTTCAGCAGGCAAACGGTCAAAGCCAATCCCAAGCTTATCATTGGGTTTGGGTACCGTGAAAATACTGCCTGGTATCATCCTCAAATACTGATCACCACCCAGGCGGGCAACGGCATCCAGTTTCATCGGGTCAATCTTACCATCGCCATCCAGAACCTCTTCCCGGATGTGCATCAGCACCACCTCACACACCACGAGGTTACCGGCGCCTCCCTCCTTACCCAGTTCCACCACCTGCCGGACTACGCACTCCATAGCGATCGGCGCCTCGGCAATGCGTGGCGGCCGCACCTTGGTAGATGGCACTTCGGTAAATCCGGCCTTAATAAATTCATTAACACCTTGTGGATATTCGCAGCTCGCCAGTGACGCCTGCTCTACCATAGCATAGCTTACCACATGAATTACTACTTCAGGAACCGAAAGCACGTTATGCAACGTGTGCTTGGTGGTGTTATCCCTCACCCGCCGTGATGGGGAGAACACAAGTGTAGGTGGATGACTGCCAAACGTATTGTAAAAACTAAACGGACTCAGATTTGGATGGCCCTGGTCATCTACAGTGCTTGCAAAAGCAATAGGTCGTGGAATCACAGTGCTCTGCAAATAACTATGCATCCGGCCCAGGGGAATGTCCTTAGGATCAATCGTTACCATAATGACCTATCGTGATGGTTGTATCGTGCCCGAGCAGGAACCAAACCCGATCCGCACATCGGGGCTCACTGCACAACCACGGAGGATGACGGTATCTCCATCCTCCAGAAACTTTCTTTCTGAGCCGTCGGGAAATTTCAGGGGCCGCTGTCCATTCCAGGTAAGCTCCAGCAGCGACCCAAATGACCCGGGGGAAGGTCCGGAGATCGTACCGGAAGCATACAGATCGCCAACCTGAATATTACAA
>DNZD01000089.1 GCA_003504855.1 Cytophagales bacterium | reverse complement strand
TACAAGTACATCCAGAACCAGCAACTGCATCATCAAAAAGCTTCATTCCGGGAGGAGTATGTTGAATTACTTAATCAGCATAGGGTAGAATTTGAAGAAAGATATCTTTTTAATTAGAAAGATTGAGCAGCCCTGCATTGGTGATTTGCCACCCCTTCGGGGTTAGTGCGTAGCATCAAATTGAGGTCTAGCAACATTTCACCCCTTCGGGGTTCATGATCGAAGAGCCTAATACAGACTAATATTATCCTTTGCAACCCCGAAGAGGTGACACATCTCCATGACAAGATTCGATCCAGTAAAAAACACCGAAATAGGGCACCAACCTTGCCTGATGGTTGCTTCAGCAATGCAGGGTATATTCACAACTGCATGATCTCTCGCGATGTTTAGCTTCTTTATACACCGACCTAAACTGTGGCTGCTCGTTTTGGGCGGAATATTGATTTCGGTAATGGGGTGTCATTCCGGAGGCATAGACATGGCGCCATGCGGATGCGATGGAAAAACTACCATAACTTACAACAACCTCAAGGGCAGCGTCAAACTCGTGGACGGAATCAGCCTATATGGAATTCAGGTTGATTCCATCACTCCTCAACTTACGATCATTCCTTGCGATACAGCTGCAATAACTATTGCCCTGAGAAAAGACGGCACTACTGTCCGGTTCGATTCAGAAATTAAAGCAGATTGTGCCCTGCCAAACACCCCGAACGCCATTTGGCTTCAGTATGGACATCTCGCTAAGGTTACCAAAGTTCAAAAGCTTTGAGTTACCACTCTGAAGCTAAGAACCCGGTACCCTTATTTTTCCTTGTTTTCTATCGCCTCAACCAGATTATTGTACCACACTTCTCCGTACTTCCTGATCAAAGGTTCTTTCAAAAACTGGTACAACGGTATGCCCAGTGACTTACCAAACTTACAGGCGTCCGAACAAATTGACCACTTGTGGTAATTCACTGCTTCAAAGTCCTTCTTCTTTGTAATGCGAATGGGGTACAAATGACAGGAGATCGGCTTCCTGAATTTCACTTTGCCATCCAGATAGGCTTGCTCAATACCGCACTTTAAAACTCCCTTTTCATCGTAATGCGCATAGGCACATTCCTTGCCTCCGATGGTGGGGGTGGAATAGTCGCCGTCCTCATCCAGAATATAGGGTCCCTGCTCCCTGATGGCCGCTCTCCCCTCCTCGGTGAGGTACGGTGCAACAGCTTGCTGAATTTCATGCATCACGAGCAACTCGTCATCGTCCAGTGGCGCACCCAGATCGCCCTCCACACAACACGCTCCTTTGCATTTCTCCAGATGACAGACAAACTCGACGGTCTTAATGTCATCCGAAACCAGAATATCTCCTACCTGAATCATTTTAAGTCTCTTCACGGGTGTTAATGCGATGGTGTTAGTTTAGATGGTCAGGCCTGGGGCTATAGCAGCGATTCATTGGCGATCCATCTGCCGTTCAGTGACCCTTCGCTCATCCTTCGCTGATCCTTCGCTCAATCGGCCTCTTTTTGGGTGCTTTTCAGAAGCGGGCCGTCTGGGTCTCTCCCTTTTTCTTCTGGTAAAATACCTTGTCGGCAATATAACACTGCCGCTCAATCTCTGCATGCACAACCCCTTCTTTGTCAATCCATCGGATCACAAAAGTCTTGGTGGCATGCCCTGACTCCTTTACCTGGTGTTTGATGCTCTCCAGGTCTTCGTGGGTAATCCGAAGCACCGCATACACCGCGGTCTTGGCGGGCTTCTTAAATCGGATATGCGCTGCCTTATCCCAAACCACATATTTGTCTCCCAGCATCCGGATCAGCATGACCATGTAAAACGGGTCAGATGCCGCAAACAGGCTTCCGCCGAAGATGGTACCCACATAATTCCGGGTCCAGAGGTTGACCCGTAACCGGAGGTGCACTTCCGACCAATCACCAGCCCAGAAAAGAATCTTGCCACCCGTGCCAAAATACATTGGGTACCAGTTCATCAGCCTGCGAAACGATGAACTCCTGAATGATTCTTTCTTCTCGGTACGTAAAAAATCAGGTTTCATTCAGGCAAACGTTTGCCAAAATTATCATGCAAATCGGCAATATCATTACGTCGGCCGGGTTAACTTGCCAAACTTTTTTGCATGAACTATACCGACAACCTGAATCCCGCCCAACTCGAAGGGGTGATCAATACCGAAGGACCCTGCATGCTGATTGCAGGTGCGGGATCGGGAAAGACGCGGGTGCTCACCTACCGCATCGCTCACCTGATCAAGAGCCAGGGCGTCGATCCGTTCAACATCATGGCATTGACCTTCACCAACAAGGCGGCCCGCGAGATGCGCGAACGGATTGAACATGTGGTAGGCTCAGACGCCCGCAATCTGTGGATGGGCACCTTCCACTCTGTATTTGCCCGGATTCTGCGGGCGGAGGCACATCACCTCGGATACCCCAACAGTTTCACCATTTACGACACCGACGACTCCAAGACCCTCATCAAGCAGGTGGTCAAGGAAATGGGGCTCGATGAGACACAGTATAAACCCAACATCGTTTACAACCGCATTTCAGGTGCCAAGAACCGACTGGTCAGTTGGCAGGAATACCTGTCCAATGCCGTGCTGATGGGTGACGACGCTGCCAACATGAGGCCGGAAATAGGCAATATCTATAAGAACTACGCCCTGCGCTGCTTTAAGTCCGGTGCCATGGACTTTGATGACCTGCTGTTCAATGCCGACAAACTCTTCCGCGAACATCTCGAAGTACTCAATAAATACCAGCACCGCATCAGCTATATCCTGGTCGATGAGTTTCAGGACACGAACCTGTGCCAGTACTTTATCGTACGCAAACTGGCGGCGGTAAAGCAAAACATCTGCGTTGTGGGCGACGACGCCCAAAGTATATATGCTTTTCGCGGCGCCGACATCAGCAACATCCTGAATTTTGAAAAAGACTATCCTGACCTGCGGCTCATCAAACTCGAGCAGAATTACCGGTCCACCAAGAATATCGTTGAAGCGGCCAACAGTGTAATCGCGAAGAACAAAGCACAGATTCCAAAAGATGTCTGGACCGCGAATGAAGAAGGAAACCTCATTGAACTGATCAAGGCTGTATCGGATAATGAGGAAGGAAAACTGGTTGCTACTTCCATCTTCGAAGAGAAGATGCAGCACCAGTTGCGCTTTTCTGATTTCGCCATCCTCTATCGCACCAACAGCCAGAGCCGGGCCATAGAAGAAGCCCTGCGGAGGATGAATATCAAATACAAGGTCGTAGGCGGACTCTCCTTCTATCAACGGAAAGAGATCAAAGACCTCCTCGCCTACCTGCGATTCTCCATCAACCAGCAGGATGAAGCATCGTTCCGCCGCATCATCAACCTGCCCAAACGGGGCATCGGTGATTCCACCGTTGACAAGATCGTGTTGGCAGCCAACGATCATGCCATCACCATCTGGGAGGTACTGCAAAATGCGGCCTCCTTTCTCGGCGGTCGTGCCGCAGGACCCATCGACGACTTTGTAACGATGATCCGCCGGTTCGAACTGGAGATTCAGCGCAAGGATGCCTTTGAGGCTGCCTCCGAGATTGCCAAGGGTTCGGGGCTATTGCGTGAACTCTACGCCGATAAGACCGTCGAAGGACTCAGTCGCTATGAGAACGTTCAGGAATTACTGAACGCCATTAAGGAGTTTACCGATGACCCGGAGCGCGAGGACAAGGGCCTCGGTGCCTTCCTGCAAGAGGTGTCACTCATTACCGGCCAGGACGAAGACAAAGACAAGGATCCAGAGAAGGTAACGCTCATGACCATCCATATGGCCAAGGGCCTGGAGTTTGGATATGTTTATATCGTCGGGTTGGAAGAGGACCTTTTTCCTTCCCAAATGATGCTCAGCAGCCGGGCCGACCTGGAAGAAGAGCGTCGACTGTTTTATGTGGCCATTACCCGGGCAAAGAAGCGGCTGTTTTTCACCTATGCCCTTACCCGCTATCGCTTTGGGCGGCTCAAGAACTGTGAGCCCAGTCGTTTCCTGGACGATGTGAACCCCAATTTCATTAAGGTAAGCACCAAGTATGCGGGCATCGATTCCATGCCGGCACCTGGAGGTTATGCCCGGAACTTCGTCTCCGGAATGAAGAAGACCATTTCATCGCAGCCAGTGGCCA
>DNZD01000010.1 GCA_003504855.1 Cytophagales bacterium | reverse complement strand
TTCCTGGATATCACTCCGGGTGCCTGTGGCTACGATGGTGTCGGCGTTGATTGCGATTCCTTCCACCACCGATTGCTTGTCATCTCCCGTCCATATTTTTCCAAAGATGACTTTTTCAGCCGACGGATGTTGGCTGCAGGCCGAAGCGAACAATACTACCAGGAACAAGATTCTCTTCATGATAACTTGGGGTTTTGGTGGTGGCGGTCTTTATCACGGGCTGTTTTCTTTTCGAGGTTGCGCTGAAATGCTTCCGTTAGGTTTACGCCTGTTTGATTGGCGAGGCAGATCAGTACCCAAAGTACGTCGGCCATTTCATCGCCCAGGTCCTTATTCTTATCTGATTCTTTTTCCGATTGTTCACCATATCGCCTGGCCATGATGCGCGCGACTTCGCCGACCTCTTCGGTCAGGATGGTCATGTTGGTGAGTTCATTGAAATAACGAACACCGTGTGTCTTGATCCAGGAGTCAACCTGGGATTGGGCTTCTTGCAAGGTCATAGAGAAGGGGTTAGGACTTAGAACTTAGGGGATAGGAAATAGGTAATAGTTTCAGGACTTAGGGGTTAGCCGTCCTAAGTTCTATGATCTAAGTCCTAATTCCTATTTCATATTTCCTCAAATGGCACATCCATGACAGGGAATTTTTCCCATCCATTAAAATCAAAGTGCCACCATTCTGAGGCATTGACCTTGAATCCGTTCTTCTTCATGATGGAGATAATCGTTGCCCTGTTCTTACGGGCTACCGGATCCTGGATGGGTGTTGATGGCCAGGCCTCCTTGCGGAAAGAATCCCACTCGGTAGGCATCGGTATTTCCTTCCGGGTTTTCAGATTGATCAGACTCATATCCAGCGCGCACCCGCGGTTGTGTTTGGATCCCCGATATGGAGAAGCCACATACGTGGTGTCGTGGTAGCGTTCATAAAATAAGACCGTCGCTGCATAGGGCCGGTACGCATCGTAAATTTTGATGCCAAGTCCTAGTTTGTTGAAATCAGCTTGCGCCCGCTTCAATGCCTCTGCCACAGGTCTTCTTACAAAAGCCCGCGCTGATGTATAGATCTTCTCCTTCAGAAAATTATTGGTCGTTGCGTAGCGGATATCAAATACAAAATCCGGGAACATTTTCTCCAGGTCTATCAATTCCAGATTGGGGTTGGATTTGATGCTGGCCCGATACTCCGCAGCCAGCACCGCCTTCACCCCATACTTGGATTGTCCCAGGCATACCCCGGGGAGAAAAAACAGCATGATTAGAATCCTTTGCATACTTTTAAAGAAGAATTTCCCAACCCATGAAAATACTCAAAAGAATCCTCATCGCCCTGATTGCCATCCTGCTCATTGTTTCCGTTGGCATTTACTTCTATGTGCAATCTACTGCCCCGGTATATTCCGGAGAACAGAAACTGGCCGGATTAAAAGAGGCGGTGGAAATCAATTATGACAACTACGGGGTGCCACACATCTATGCACAAAATCTGGAGGATGCCTATTTTGGATTGGGATATGCACATGCGCAGGATCGGCTTTTTCAAATGGAAATGTTGCGCCGTGCTGCTTCAGGCCGCCTCGCGGAAGTGCTGGGCAAGGACCTGGTGAAGGTCGATAAACTATTCCGTACGCTCGGCATCAACCAATTTGGCAAACAACAGGCCGCCAAATACCTGAGTACCGACACGGCCGACTTTCAAAAGGCTGCACTGGCGTATCAAAAGGGTATTAATGCTTACATCCATAATGGTAAGACACCGCTGGAGTTCACCATCATGGGCATTCCCAAAACTGACTTCACACCGGAGGATATTTACCATGCCATTGGATTTATGTCGTTTGGATTTGCAGAAGGTATTCGCATGGATCCGGTGATGGACAAGATCAGAACAGAATTGGGTGAGGAATATTTGAAGCCCATTGCCGTTCAAACACCCAAAGATGCGGTGCGCATTCCGGTCTTCAACGGGCCGGTAAAAACGTTGGCCGCTGATTCCTTGATTGCTTCCATTCATGATGCGCTCGAAACGTTGCCGGTACCCCTGTGGGCGGGAAGCAATGGATGGGTAGTCGCCGGTGACCGCACGGCTTCAGGCAAACCGATCCTTGCGAATGACACCCACATCGGATTCAGTCAGCCGGCTGTTTGGTACGAAGCTCATCTGGAATATCCCGGATTCAGATTTTACGGGCACCACCTCGCAGGAGTGCCATTTGGTATGCTGGGCAATAACACATTTTGTGGTTGGGGACTCACCATGTTTGAGAATGATGACACCGATTTCTATCGGGAAACGCTCAACCCGAATAACAGCGATCAGGTCATGTTCAATGGTGCCTATGAGGCGATGTCCATCCGTGATGAAGTCATCAAAGTGAAAGGTGAATCAGACGTGGTCATGAAGATAAAGACCACGCGTCACGGTCCCATTGTAAATGGCATCATCGATAACGTAGCAGAGAACAATGCGCCAATTGCACTGTACTGGACCCTCCACCACATCGATAATGAGGCCCTTCAGGGAGCCTATCAGATAAATCATGCCACCAACTTTGAACAGGCGCGCGCCGGCGTGATAAAGTTTAC
>DNZD01000077.1 GCA_003504855.1 Cytophagales bacterium | reverse complement strand
TCCAACCCGGGGCAACCGGATAGATTTCATTTCGCCGGAAGGCTTTGCATCCACTGACACCGCGTCTACACCATAAGTTTGTGCGGCCTGCTTGATGTTGGCTTCGGTGTTGGCGCCTTTTTCAATCACAAATGTGCCTGCCAGCAGGTCACCCTGCTTACCCATGAGACGCGCTACCTTTTCACCTTTGTCCAGCAAGAAATTAACAGCCTTGATGGATGCATTTTCATTGGGAGAAATGGCGAAACCATAGGCACCCGTCTTCACGGGACCGGCGCCCATGGGCTCCCGGGTTTTTATTTCCTGCACGGTAGCCTCAAATTTTTCATTGACTTTCACTACTGTGACGCCCATCTGCATGGGCAATGTCCAACCAGCGAGGTCGTAAGGCGGGATGGGTGCGCCACCCGGCGTAACGCGCAAATCAGGATATGCTTGCTTCTCCATCAAATCGACCAGATAAGGGCGGAAGGCCTGAGCTCCATACATCACAAACGACCCTGACGGATAGGTCTTGCCTCCTGCCGTAAATGACTGGGTGGCCTTATGCACTTCAACCCCACCTTGACGGAGGATATTAACCAGGTTACGTGCTTCGCCTCTATCGAATTGGTCAGCCGGTATGACGTAGGCGAAGGTCTTCTCCAGCAACTTGCCGTCAATCTCATCGCGACCCATTTTATAAATATTGTACAGGAACTCTTCCTTGCGGTCGGCCGCGAGATCAAGCACAGCAAGTGAACCGGTGATCATATAGTCCACGGCATCGCGGAAATGCGACTCACCACCTTTCCACACATCCGGATAGAAAATACTGGTACCATCGGTGGGCTTTGACTCGCCAAGCCCTCGGATCAGCTTAGGCAGTGAGTCAGGGTGATAAAAACGAGGTGTTGGCGTGGCATGAGCTGTTTCTGTCAGGATCCCCACCATGTTATGGAAATATGGAACGGTGCGCATTCCGCCATTCCACCACATGCTAAAGGTGTGGCTTGCCACGGCGCCCGGCATGCGCTCCATGGAGAACCGTTGGGCCATGGCTGTACCGACGAGATTGGTAGCGGTCGTCACGCCCGGATGAATATTGGGGTCGACGGGATTCGCAAATGGTGGCAGGAAAATGCGGGCCCAGGCTGGTGAGGTCTGATGCTGATTGTACACCACCTGCGGATACCACTGGTTATAAAGTACTTCATTGACGTGATAGCTCTCGGGCATGTTGTTCATAAACCAGTCGCGGTTATTGTCATGACCAATATAATGATGGTACAACCAGGGTGGGCTCGTAGTCTCCCAGGGTGTCTTCAGGTTTTTCTGGTACCAGTGTGCAACGATGTTAAGTCCATCGGGGTTCATGCTTGGCATGAGCAGGAATATGACGTTCTGACGAATCTTTTTCATTTCAGCCGTTTCCTCGGTGGCTACCCGATAGGCCAGTTCAGGAGTCATCTGAGCGCCGGCGCGCTCGGTAGCATGGAG
The DNA here is from genome assembly GCA_003504855.1 of Cytophagales bacterium. Taxonomy (GTDB): domain Bacteria; phylum Bacteroidota; class Bacteroidia; order Cytophagales; family Cyclobacteriaceae; genus ELB16-189. The sequence continues at coordinate 3,389 of DNZD01000077.1, read as the reverse complement.
GCCTCCATCAATCCAGATGATAGCCTTGCCATCTGCGGTGTACTTCCTGGCAGTGGCATCATCGATGCGGGCACGGGCCAGGGCCTCGCTCATGGCGCGATACTTCTCCAGGTTCTTGATGTTCTCTTCACTGGAAATAAAGACAAGCACCATAGGCTGACCCAGTGTGGTCTTTCCAATTTCCTTCATCACGACCCGAGGTGATGCAGCGTCGAGCTTACGGAAATAATCTAGCTGCTGCGGATAGTCAAACAGTTTGTAGTCTGCCCCTACCCGAAAGCCAAATACAGATTCGGGTTTGGGTGCCTGGGTCCATCCAGGATGCTGGAATAAAACGAAGAGGCAGCAAACACAAGCGAAGCGAACGAAACGATTCATACATCTGGTAGTTATGGTTGATACAAGTAAGCACCCGGTCTGGTATTTACCGGAGGGAGTTACATCAATGAGTCAATTTCGGTTACCAATGGACTCCCGTTGCCATTACTCCGGCATTTTCTTACTTTGAACGCCTTAACACAATCCTCATGACCACCTCTTCCACCGCCATCCGGAACTCAATTGTTGCTGCGCTCGGCGGATTTCTGTTTGGGTTTGACACCGCGGTAATTTCCGGTGTTGAGAAGTCGATTCAAACCCTGTGGGGTCTGAGCCCGTTTGCACACGGCTTTACGGTGGCATCAGCACTGATCGGCACAGTGATTGGGTCATTGATTGCAGGCGCGCCGGCGGACAAATATGGTCGCAAGCGCGTGCTACAGGCTATCGGCTTGTTGTATCTCGTGACCTCGCTGGTGACTGCCCTCACCCCGTCGTGGTTGCCATTTGTCATATTCAGGTTTCTGGGCGGCATTGGTGTTGGTGCCAGTTCGGTCGTTGGCCCGATGTACATTTCAGAAATATCTCCTGCACACTCGCGCGGAAGGCTGGTGGCGTTATTCCAATTTAATGTCGTGAGCGGGATATTGATCGCCTTTGTATCCAACTACCTCCTCAATGGAATCAGCGAAGAATCCTGGCGTTGGATGTTGGGTGTGCAAGCCGTACCGTCCCTGCTCTTTTTCGCCCTGGTATTCCTGGTGCCCGAAAGTCCCCGTTGGCTGATGAAGCAGAAACGTGAAGATGACACGCGGAAGGTACTCGCAGCCATCGGTGAGCAGCGCATTGAAGAAGAAGTGAAACAAATTCGCGAATCGCTGGTGGAGGAAAAAGGTGAAAAGGACAGCCTGTTCAGCGGCAAGTATAATAAACCCATCCTGTATGCCGTTGGTCTCGCCATGTTTAACCAACTCTCCGGCATCAACGCCATCATGTATTATGCGCCACGCATTTTCGAGATGACCGGCTTAGCCAAAGACACATCGTTGCTGCAGGCCATCTCCATCGGAGCGACCAACCTGGTCTTCACCATGCTGGCCATTTCGCTCATTGATAAGTTCGGTCGCAAGACCCTGCTCATCATCGGATCGTTTGGCATGGTGTTGTTCCTCGGCCTGGTGGCGTATGCTTTTTATACCGGGAACTTTGGAGGCTACCTGGTCATGCTATACCTGGTTGGTTTTATCGCCTTCTTCGCTTTCTCCCAGGGCGCTGTAATCTGGGTGTTTATCTCTGAGATATTTCCCAACAAGGTTCGTTCGCAGGGACAGACGCTGGGCAGTTTCACACACTGGATAATGGCAGCAATTATCTCCTGGACATTCCCCTACTTTGCTGAATCGTCGGCGATGGGTGGTGGTTATGCCTTCACTTTATTTAGTGTAATGATGCTACTGCATTTGTTCTTCGCCTGGAAGGTACTGCCAGAAACGAAAGGACAATCCCTGGAGGGCATCCAGCGATCGCTGGGTATTCACTAGGTGTCTCAGGCAAGCTTTCGCTTAGCTACCGGGATCACAAGCTTAAGGCCTGACCATACATCATCCACGGCACACACCTTGATGTCTACGAGGCCGTGGGCGAGGGCAAAATCACGAATCTTATTTTCGTCGAGATCGGTGGGCACACCCGACGACTTTTTGGGCCAAGAAATCCAAATCATTCCATGGGGGTGCATGCGTTTTTTCATGGACAGTACTTCCTTTTGAAAGATGGAAGCTTTGACAAAAAAACCGTGGATAAAGTTGACAGGGCCCCGCCGCACAGACGCCCCTTCAGGCAACGGACTCACCCAATCCCAATAGGGTGCTGGCTCATGTTTGATCAGCAAGTTGTCACCCGGCTTGATGCCCAGCTTTTGTACCAGGGGTGTTTGGGAGTAGCCCGCCATGCAACCAAATTAAATAAAAAAGCCCTGTCCCGGTAACCGGAACAGGGCTTAGTAGAATGAGTTGGCTTAGTTACCCTGAGCCTTCTTCTCCATTTCCTTGTTAAAAGTATCCTTGAACTTCTCGTAATCGTAATCGATTTTGAGTTTTTCATCCTTAGACAGGCGCTCGTTGTAGTTCTTTACGAGGTCATCGGCAGACAGTTCGAGGGCGATGTAGGTCTTATAAGTACCATCCTTCGTTTGAACAAGTTTCTCGCATATGGTGCGTACACCAGACAAAGTCTGATCTACCACTTCGCGGTTCAACTGCTCAAATTTCTGCTCCAGATCTTCGCGGTTATTGGCGGTGCGTGAGTTCGTGTAGTTGTCGGTAACCGTTTTCACCGTAGTCTGGATAGACTGGGCCAGCTCGTTGCGGGCATTGGTAAGGGCCTTCTGCTTGGAAGTGACCTGGTTAATGCTTTCGCCAATAGAGTTAGCGCGGAAGGTTTTTGAGTTGGTGAAATAGTCCGGACCTGAGCAAGGTACCACAACTTCTTTTTCACCGGCAGGGGTAGGCTGTTTGGATTTACAGCCGGCAAATACAACAGCGGCAATCGCCACTAACACATAAGAAAGACGCACTGGATTTTTCATATCGATTTCAATTGTTTGGTTACGCAAGTTAAGGAAAGCAATTTACAGGCCACAGTAATAAAACCTCGTTTTTGAGTCAATTAAGCATCTTATTGCCCAATTATTGCAAAATGGCATTCAGAAGTTCCGGCAATTTCTCCTTGTCCAACACCTCAAGCGATTTGGTATAGGCCTCCTGACTGGCGCGTTCATAGTCCAGGCTATAGCCCTTTACCCGGTCGAGGGTGGTGGCATAAATCTCTTTATTGTCGCGGGCCGTAGTCACATGGATCACCGTGGTGACATAAGAAATATAAATACTTCCGGACACGGCACCTTTCTCGGAGTCAGCCGCAACATCCATTAGCAACTCGGCTTTGTCTTTCTGATCAGTGAATTCGAATCCAGAGTTGGCAAGGAAGTTCTTGATTTTGTTGGTCACCTGTAAATTGGTCTTGGTGTTGCCATAGTTTTTCTCAACAGAGGTGAGATAAACCTGAGGGCG
>DNZD01000264.1 GCA_003504855.1 Cytophagales bacterium | reverse complement strand
TCTCTTTTTTGGCGGCGATCAACCATTCCAGTCCGGGTTCGCCCGCACCTTCAAATTGGCCGGGTCGCGTCCGGGGTTTCCAGATACCGGCGCGCAAGACATGCACTTTTCCGGTGGCCGCCAACTGCTTGGCGGTGGTGATCATTTGACTTTCAGTTTCCGCGCTGCAAGGCCCACTGATGATCAGTGGCTTCTTAATGCCCAGGGCGGTGGTAACAGATTGAAATTGCATGACTAGGTAGTTTTCGTTTTTAAGATGGAGTATGGGTTATTGCGGGTCCTGGTGCCGGGCGATTGGCAGCGCCCATACCATCCAGGACTTTTCTGATTTTATTTGCTTCCTTCATCACCCGATAGAGCTCTTTTGTGTTTCGCTTCATCAGCTGATAGTGAAATTTTTGCAGGTGCATGATGTATTCCGCCAAAGCCTGGCCCAGGTATTCAGCATTCTGCTCAAAGATGGGTGCCCACATATCGGGAGAACTTTTGGCCAAACGCACGGTGGATGCCAGACCGCTGCCTGCCAGGTTGAAGATGTTCTTTTCGTCTTTCTCAATGTCCAGTACAGTTTGGCCGAGCAGGAACGAGCTTACGTGCGACAGGTGAGACACGTAGGCCACATGCCGATCGTGTTCTTCGGCTTCCATATAGATGGTCTTCAATCCAAGCGCATCAAAAATCCGGATAGCGGTACTCAGGGCATGTTCTGATGATTTGTCACGCTCACAGATAATGTTGGTCATACCATTGAACAGCCCGGAGAAGGCAGCATCCGGTCCGGAATTCTCGGTACCAGCAATCGGGTGCGCGGCGACAAACTGCTGGCGATTAGGGTGGTTGTTGATGGACTTACAGATCAGTGACTTGGTTGACCCTGTGTCGATCACCACCGTATCTTTTTTCACTACGTCCATTACCTGGGGCAACAAAGCACCGAGGATATTCACCGGGATGGCGAGGATCACCACATCGGCATCTGCCAGCGCGCGGTCTTCCGGCTCGACGACATCAACCAATCCGAGTTCAAGCGCACGTTGGCCATGCTCTTCTGAACGGTCCACACCCACCAGACGGGAGGCTATGCCTGCCTTGCGTAGGTCAATGGCCATCGAGCCACCAATTAATCCCAATCCGACAATCGTGATCTTCATACGGTAGCTTTGGCTTTGGTATGGGTTTTTTCTTTCCAATGCTGGATGCGTCCAATCGCCTCTTCCAGTTTTTCAATCGGGGCGCACAAGGAAACACGGATGTGGCGCCGGCCTGTTTCACCGAAGATGAATCCAGGCGTTATGAATACTTTGGTGGCATACAGGATTTCGTCGATCCATTTTTCCACATCGGCTACATGGTGTGGTGCCTTTGCCCATACAAACAATCCCGATTGCTCTTCGGCATAGGAACAACCAAGTTCCTTCAAAAGTTTACGGGCAAGCACGCTGCGTCCGCGATAAACTGTATTCAGTTCTTCAAACCAGGAGGAATCACTTTTCAATGCCTCCACGGCGGCGTGCTGCAAACCCAGGAACATTCCTGAATCCATGTTACTCTTTACGCGCAACACAGCCTCCACATAGTCCTTTCTGCCAGCGACCCATCCGATTCGCCACCCAGCCATATTGTGTGACTTGGACAATGAGTTAAGTTCGAGTGCTACCTCGGAAGCACCGTCAACCGACAAGATGCTGAGCGGTGCGTTATTGAGAATCAGGCTGTACGGATTGTCGTTGACAATCAGGAAGTGATGTTTCCGGGCCAGATCCACCAATTCCTTCATCTCGGCCCTGGAGGCCACACGACCAGTAGGCATGTGCGGAAAATTGACCCACATGATTTTCACACGCGACAAGTCTTGTTCCCGCAGGGCTTCCATGTCCACACCCCATTCCAGCGACTCCTTCATGGTGTAGGTGCGGACCTTTGCTCCTACCAATTTGGCCACAGAAGCATATGTTGGGTATCCAGGATCCGGAATCAATACTTCATCGCCTTCATTCACAAAAGCCATGGCGATATGCATGATCCCTTCTTTCGAACCCATGAGGGGCAGGATCATAGACTCAGGGTCCAGCGCAACTTGATAGGTCTTTTGGTAGAAGGCCGCAATAGCTTGTCGTAAGGCGGGAATACCCTTGTAATTCTGATAACCGTGGTGCGATGGATTGTGCGCCGATTCAGTCAGGGCTGCCACCGTCACCGCCGTGGGAGCAAGGTCAGGACTGCCAATGCCCAGGTTAATCACCCGAAGTTCGGGTGTGTCGAGACCACGTACCTCAGCTAACTTCTTGCTGAAGTAGTATTCCTCCACCTGTGCTATCCGGTCTGCTGTTTTAATCATGGGTCCTAAAATTTCATTTCCGATTTCTTGTATTCTCCCAACACATTGAGGTTGCGGGTCTGGCGGAGCACCTGGCCCAGGGCCAGGTCATAGTTCTTCCGCTTTTTCCATTCCACATCCACATGGATCGAATATTCTTTGGGCTTACCGATGATGGGTATGGACTGAATCTTGGTCAGGTTAATCTGATGTTCTTTAAAGGCCGTCAGTACGTTCGCCAGGCTTCCGGCTTCATTGGCAACCTCAAAGGACAAGGACGCCTTGTTGGCACCGGGCACATTACCGTTCTTCGTGAGGATGAGGAAGCGCGTAAAGTTTTTCTTGTGGGTTTCGATTCTCTTTTCAAGAATGGCGAGCCCGAATTTTTTGGCGGCTGCTTCGTTGGCAATGGCAGCGGTGTCTTTCAATTTGTTTTCGCGGATGTTGCGTGCCGACAATGCGGTATCATCGCTTTCGCGAACTGCGACGCCCGAGAGGCGTTGGAGGAAATCGCTGCATTGACGGATGGCCATGGGGTGCGACTCGATGGTCCGTATGTCGGCAAGCTTAACGCCCGGCAACGCAAGCAAATGCATGTGAATGGGGAGGTACAACTCTCCAACAATCGAAAAGTGATACTCCTGCAGGAGGAAGTAGTTGGGAAGGATGGACCCGGCGATGGAGTTTTCGATCGCCATAACAGCATAGTCCGCTTTGTTGGTTTTTAACGTCTCACACAGTACATGAAATGAAAGGCACTCGATGGTGTCAATAGGTTCTTTGAAATGGGTAAATGCCGCCAGCTCGTGAAAGCTTGCTGCTATTCCCTGGATGGCCACCTGTAGTTTCTTCTTCTTCATTCCTGCTTTAGTCAAAAAAAAATCCCGGTTGAACCGGGACTTTTGAGTTTCTTGTTTTTCGTGTCAGATTAACAATGCGCTACTCGTTCAGCCCCGGAGGATTGAGTCCAATAAAAATAAAAGTAAAATCGCGCGTTGCTCATGTCTTATTGATGGGGCTAAGAACGAGGAAAATTCCTGCTTCCGCAACAATCACCGCAATAATTTCGGAAAATTCAGCTGCTACTAACTACTGTTAGTCGGGTGGGTTGGGGTAGTTGGTGAAAAAACTACCTTTGCATAAACTAATAATGGCCATGAAGAACCTTCTCTATATCCTCGCCCTGGTTGCCTTGGTGTCCTGCGGCAAATCCGGCGAACACCAACATGATGCAGCTACCGAGTCCGCGCAAAGCGACAACCCCAACAAGGTGTTGCTGGATCAGATCATGGACATTCATGATGAAGTGATGCCCAAGATGCAGGACATCTACACCCTGAAGCAGTCCTTACAGGAGAAAGCTGCAGCCAACGGCATTAGTGCTGACGAGAAAAAATCCCTGGAAAACATGATGGCCTCGTTGGATTCCGCCAACGCAGCCATGATGGACTGGATGCATAAATTTCAGCCCCTGCCCGACTCTGCCGATCAGGAAAAGGCACGGGAATACCTCGAGTCAGAAATGGAGCGCGTGATGAAGGTGCGCGACCTCACCAATGAGACCATTGATAAAGCTAAGGCTATCGACACCAAAAAATAGTCTTTGAGCATTCTAGTTATTCTCCCATGCTATTCCGGTTCCTGCTAATACTGCTGTTGGCCCTGTCTGTTCCTGGGTTTGCCACCACGGTTCGTGATTCAATCCCGCCTGGAAAAAATTTCGACAAAGCGCAGTTTGAGTTGTGGTACCCCAATGAATTGAAATCGGTGACCGGTGTCATTGTCTTGATGCCGGGTTCCAACGAGGACGGTCGGCCATGGGCGAATGATCCGTTTTGGCAGACCCTCGCCACCCGTCAACACCTGGCGTTGGTTGGGTGCTACTTCACCGACGCCCCACACCCGGAAATGAATATTGAGTACTATGCCGATGTTAAGCAAGGGAGTGGGCAGGCACTACTGGATGTCCTTTCCCGATTTGCCAAACACACCGGATTGGCAGAACTCGCCACGGCTCCCCTGCTCTTCTGGGGGCATTCAGCCGGCGGAGAGTACAATTATGAGTTCGCCTGCTGGAAACCTGAACGAGTGATGGCCTTTGTTGTCAACAAGGGCGGCTTCTATTACACCGCCCTGGCACCGGAAGCTACCCGTAACGTACCCGGACTATTTCTTATTGGTGAAAACGACATGGAGTCAAGGAATGATATTATCAAAGGGCTGTTTATGATGAACCGGCGGGTGGGTGCCCTGTGGGCCTTCGGGTCGGCTCCAGGAGCCCAACATGAAATTGGTTCCACACAGCGATTGGCTGGAAATTTTTTCTCGGAGGTGCTTACCCTCAAGAGTTCCGGCAAGTGGCCTGGACCTGGTTTCATTGGAGATTTCAAAGCGAAGACCATTACACCGGCACCTGCCTACAAAGGAAATCAGTTTGCATGCTCCTGGCTGGCCACCAATTTGTTCGCCAATGCCTGGCTCATGTATGTCAACGGCATCCTCTGATAAAGAATATTACAGGCGTTTTTTATTCTTCTTCTTTTGAAGAAGCTCTTTGGCTTTCTCTTTCTTTCGTTGCTCAAACCGAATATTGTAGCGGATGGCCTGCCAGTATTCACCGCCATATCCTACGAATATCTCCTCAAACGGCTCAATGTCGCGGATAGCTTCGATGTAACAGCGCCGGCCTTCGGTGACATATTCTGAATTGTTTCTGACGCCTTCCTTGCGCACAATTCCTTTGGCATCATTGGCGAAATGGGCGAAACCTTTATGCTTCCAAGCATCAATTACATACTTGAGTGTAAAGTAGAACACGTAACCATTGCGTTCATCAGGAAGTTTCTGCACTTCCTTCCAGGTCATGACCTGACCCTTATACTCCACGATACGTGTGCCTTTGGATATGTGCTTTTTGGTGAAGAGTCCCTTTCCCGCGCCGGGCAGTGTAGACTTCTTAATATAAAGTTGCTTCTCCAGTAACGCCATGTATGGTTAAAGCCGGAAGTTAGCAGATATGGACCAGATTGGTCAATAACGGGAACTGGCGACTTATTTATTCACCAATACAGGCAAGCTGGTGATCAGCGTGCGCAGGTCATCATCGTGAACCATTTTCTTTTCATCGGCCACGATGAGGAAGTTTTCATACAGTGTGTTGAGGTCCTCCCCTTCGAAGCGATAGCCAAGCAGTTCAGCGCGGTGCTTGAGGGCAGCACGTCCACTGCGGGCAGTGAGCACGATAGACGATGAGGGCACGCCCACATCAGCGGGGTTGATGATCTCATAGTTCTCTGCATGTTTCAGGAACCCATCCTGATGGATACCCGAGGAATGCGAGAAGGCATTGCGACCAACGATGGCTTTGTTGGCCTGTACCGGCATGCGCATCTTTTCTGAAACGAGGTGACTGATTTCGTAGATACGCTCAGACTTGATGTTGGTATACAAACCGAGGTCGCGGTGGACCTGAATGGCCATCGCTACTTCTTCCAGTGACGTATTCCCCGCGCGTTCACCGATACCGTTAATGGTTACTTCCGCCTGCCGGGCACCGTTGATCAATCCGGCCAGGGTATTGGCGGTTGCCATGCCCAGGTCATTGTGACAATGTACAGACAGTATGGCCTTATCGACGTTCTTCACATGCTCCATGAGGTATTGGATGCGTTTCCCGTAAAGGTGTGGCAAACAATAGCCAGTGGTATCCGGAATATTCACCACATCGGCCCCTGCGGCGATCACTGCTTCCACCATGCGTGCCAGGAAGGCGAGGTCTGCGCGACCTGCGTCCTCGGCATAAAACTCAACTTCATATCCTTTGGCCTTGGCATACTGCACCGCCCATACTCCTTGCTCCAGTACCTGATCGCGGGTGGAACGGAACTTATGCTGGATGTGCACATCGGATGATCCGATACCGGTATGGATACGTCCGCGCTTGGCATGGTTCAAGGCCTCTGCCGCTACGTCGATGTCTTCTTTTCTGGCGCGGGTGAGTCCGCAGATAACAGGTTTAGTCACAGCCTTGGAAATCTCCAGCACCGAAAGAAAATCGCCCGGACTGGAAATCGGGAAGCCAGCCTCGATAACATCCACGCCGAGCAATTCCAGCTCACGTGCGATAACCACTTTTTCCTCAGTCGACAATTGACAACCGGGTACCTGCTCGCCATCGCGGAGGGTGGTGTCGAAGATTTGAATCTTGTTGCTCATGGGTTGTAGGCTGTGATGTTGAACTATAAATATGTAAAGTCAGGAAACAGGTATTGCGGTACGAACAAGTGCCTTGGTTACCAGTATGCCCATCGCCTGGGTATTTAATACTCTTTCTGCAGGGGTCTTTGCATCAGCAATATCTGCCGTGCGGAAACCCTGTTTCAGGACTGCTGCCACCGCCGCGAGTACGGCTTCCGACTCCTCTTTCATGCCGAAAGAAATGTCGAGCAACAACGCAGCCGACAAGATCGAAGCCAGCGGGTTGGCAATACCCTTTCCGGTGATATCATGTGCACTCCCGTGAATCGGCTCGTACAATCCTACCTGGTCGCCCACGGATGCCGAGGCGAGCATGCCCATAGAGCCTGCGATTTGTGAGGCTTCGTCGGTGAGAATATCACCAAACAGATTGCCTGTTACCACTACATCATAGCTTCGGGGGTTTTGGATCAGTTTCATCGCAGCAGCATCTACAAACTGATGTTCCAGTTGAACGTCCGGATATTGCTTGCTCACCTGATTTACCGTTTCACGCCACAGTCGGGAACTCTCCAGCACATTGGCCTTATCTACCGAGGTTACTTTCTTTCGTCGGGTACGAGCTGCCTGAAACGCCTTGTGTGCGATGCGCTCCACTTCATAGCGCTGATAGATCATCAGGTCAAAGGCGGTGTTGCCATCGTCTTTTCTTCCCTTGTCACCAAAATACACGTCGCCGGTAAGTTCACGGAAGAAGAGGATATC
>DNZD01000066.1 GCA_003504855.1 Cytophagales bacterium | reverse complement strand
TCACCGGCGCCGGCAGCGGCATCGGTAAGGCCATTGCCCATCGCTTTGCAGCACAGGGTGCCCACGTTTGTCTGCTGGATGTAAACGATACGCTGCTCCTGAAGACAGCGGAAGAAATCAAATCTGGCGGATTCAAAGCTTCGGCACATCATTGCAACGTAGTCCATCAAACAGACTGCATGCGGACGATGGAGGAAATTGCTGCCACGTACGGTCGCATCGACATCCTGGTGAACAGCGCCGGAATTGCCGCTGTCGCGAACCTCGAAGCCACGTCTGAAGGTGAGTTCGACCGGGTGTTTCAGGTGAATGTGAAAGGAACCTACAATTGCATGATCGCAGCGGTATCGCATATGACCAGGCAAATGAGTGGTGTGATCCTGAATATGGCATCGGTCGCAGCTACCGTGGGACTTGCTGACCGATTTGCTTACAGTATGAGCAAAGGCGCCGTGGTGAGCATGACGCTTTCCGTAGCCAATGATTATGTCAAATCGGGCATCCGCTGCAACTGCATCTCCCCTGCCCGTGTGCATACTCCCTTTGTGGATGGATTTCTGAAAGCGAACTATCCAGGACAGGAAAAAGAAATGTTCGAACGGCTCTCCAAGGTGCAGCCCATCGGTCGCATGGGCACACCCGATGAAATCGCATACCTCGCCCTTTACCTCTGTTCTGATGAAGCATCCTTTGTAACGGGCTGCGACTATCCCATCGACGGCGGCTTCACCAAACTCTCACGCTGATCATGAAACTCGTACGCTTTGGATTGCCCGGATTGGAGAAACCCGGGATCATGCACAATAACTCCATACTGGATGCCTCCATCTGGGGTGAAGACTTTGGTGAGCAGTTCTTCGCCTCCAATGGACTTGCCCGCCTGTCGGAATGGCTTACCCGCAACCGGGAGCGTTTGCCTGTAGTCAACAGTAGCGTACGGATGGGCTCTCCTATCCTGCGTCCTTCGAAAATCATCTGCATCGGATTGAATTATGCCGACCACGCCAAAGAGGCCAACATGGAATTGCCCAAAGAACCGGTGGTGTTCTTTAAGTCAACTACAGCACTTTGCGGACCCAATGACGACCTCATCATTCCCCGCAACAGCGAGAAGACCGATTGGGAAGTGGAACTGGCGGTGGTGATTGGCAAGAAGACTTCCTATGTTAAAGAGCCTGATGCCATGGGGTATGTGGCCGGTTTCTGCTTGCACAATGATTACAGTGAACGCGCTTTTCAGTTGGAGCGTGGCGGTCAATGGGTGAAAGGCAAAAGCGCTGACACCTTCGCTCCCCTGGGTCCCTACCTCGTAACGCCCGATGAAATGGGTGACATCAACAACCTTCGGCTGTGGCTTAATGTCAACGGTGTAAAACGGCAAGATGGCAACACCGCCAACCTTGTTTATAAAATACCATTCCTCATCAGCTACCTGTCTCAGTTCATGACTTTGCTTCCCGGTGATGTAATCTCCACCGGCACTCCCGCCGGTGTGGGCATGGGCTTCAAGCCGCCCATCTACCTGAAGCCCGGCGATGTTGTTGAACTGGGTATCGATCACCTCGGTACACAACGTCAATCGGTTCGTGGCTATGACCATTGATGCCCATCAGCACTTCTGGCAATATCGTGCCGAGCGGGATACCTGGATTACCGATGAATTGGCCGTGTTGCAGCATGACTTCCTGCCACCCGACATCGAACCCATCCTGTGGAAACACAAAATAGAAGGATGCATAGCGGTACAGGCGGATCCCTCCGAAAAAGAGACCAATTTCCTCGCACAGCTGGCACGCACGCATTCCTTCATTAAAGGTATCGTTGGTTGGACTGATTTGCGCTCACCACAACTGCAGGCCCGGCTCGAATACTATCACGAGTTTCACGAGATCAAGGGATTTAGGTTGATGTTACAGGATGAGCCAGATTCCTATTTTACAGATAGCCATTTTCTCGACGGCCTGGGACACCTGGAGGCCTATCAGTTTACGTTCGATATCCTGATTAAATCTCAACAACTTCCATTGGCGATTGAACTGGTGAAACGTTTTCCAGCACAACAGTTTGTACTGGATCACCTGGGCAAGCCTCCGGTAAAATCCAGGCAACTACAGCCATGGAGAAAGCACATCGAAGAAATCGCCCGATTCGAAAACGTGTACTGTAAACTATCCGGACTTTCTACCGAAGCCGACTGGCACAACTGGTCGGCGGCTGATGTGCTGCCCTATATGAAAGTTGCCCTAGACGCCTTCGGTGCGCGACGAATGATGTACGGTTCGGACTGGCCGGTGTGCAACCTGGCTGGGACCTATTCACACAGCTGGGAGATTTTTCAGCAATTCATCACACCCCTGACGCCCGGCGAAAAGAAGGCCATTCTGGGTGATAATGCCGTGCGATTTTATCATCTTTAGTTTCCTACAATTCCATACATGGACCTTCATTTAAAGAATCACGTGATCCTTGTTTCCGGCGGCGCCAAAGGAATAGGCAGTGCCATCTGTACGCTGCTGCTGGAAGAGCAAGCGGTGCCCGTGATCCTGGACAAGGACGAGGCTGCCGGCAAAGCCTATGTAAAAAAATATCCCAAAGCACATTTCATAC
>DNZD01000332.1 GCA_003504855.1 Cytophagales bacterium | reverse complement strand
GGATACTTGTACAGCATCTTCATGTACGCATGGGTGGGGGTATTGTCCAGGAAGTAGTAAGCTTCCTTGCAATCCTCGCCATGATTGCCTTCCCCATTGTTAAGCCCGAAGAGCCGTTCTTTGATGATAGGGTCGTAAGTATTCCACAGACCTACTGAAAAGCACAGGAGTTGGTTTTCATCACTGATGCCGCCAATTCCTTCTTCGCCCCAGCGGAAGGCAATACTTCGGGCGGCATCGTGCGAGGTAAATTCCCAGGCATTGCCATGGGTGCTATAATCCTCGCGTACGGTTCCCCATTGGCGTTCGGATAAGTAGGGACCAAATTTGCGCCAGTTCTTTTTTTGGTCGCGATCTTCAATGAGGCGCTTTTTTTCGGCAGACATGGGTTTTTGGGGTCACACCGCTGCGTGCAACGGTACCCAAAGTTAGTCCGGAAACGGCTAGGGACGAAGGTTTTGTGCCGGGATAAAACACCCGGAATTTCTTCCTGAAAACTGGATTTTGGCTTTGATTTCCGGCCTTTTGTCCCTAAAAAGAGCCGTGCAATGTGCCTATTGTTTCTTTAACGTTGGCCATATTTTGTTGGCCTTCTCTATCAGGTTGCTTTGGTCTTTGTTCCACCTGACCCAGACATCCTTGTTGTAATTAAAATACAATTTGTTGTTGACGATGGTCCAGGTATCTGCCTGTGTGGGTGACTTATGCCCTGCTGCCGTACCGTAGGCGCAGTAGCCTCCGAATTGAGGTGCGAATTTTTCGGGATCCGCGATGAAGGCATCGCGGTTTTCCTTCGACGCAAAATACCACACCGCATCATTCCAGGTGGTGGCGAATTCCTTCTTGCCCTGAACCGGTTTCTGCTCTTTGAAGAAAGCCACGGGATCATAGCCGTCGATGGCACCTTTTTCGGTGCTGTACACTTCAGGCATTTGGGCTTTGGACCAGAAAAACATAAGGATCAGGGGGAGGAACAGCAGGCGTTTCATAAATAACGGGTTTGATGACAAAGATGAATATCTAACCTTTAAATCTTTGTCATCAACCCGACATTTACGGCTGCATGTTCTGGTAATTAGTTTCCGGGTTGTTTCAGTACCCAGCCCGACTTGGCCTTTTCGGCATCCACAATTTTCTTAACATCAGCGAGCAGTTTCTTGGCGTCATAAACAATCCCGTCCTTGATGGTGTATTTGACGCCACCTACCCGGACTACCTTGTTATCGGCATTGAGCTTAACAGCACCGGTACCATAGAGCACCTGCAGGTTTTCCAGCGGGTTGGCATCAACAATGACAAAGTCAGCCAGCTTGCCGATCTCCACCGAGCCAACCTGCTTGTCCATGCCTAATGCCTGTGCGCCATTCAAGGTGGCTGATCGAATCACTTCCAGGGGATGAAATCCTGCTTCGCGCAACAGTTCGAGTTCGCGGATGTAGGCAAATCCATACAATTGAAAAATGAAACCAGAGTCAGAGCCGGTTGTGACACGGCCCCCGCGATTCTTGTATTCATTGATGAACGTCATCCACAGGCGATAGTTTTCACGCCAGGCTACTTCTTGTTCAGTGCCCCAGGAGTGCCAGTAGCTACCGTGTGACCGCAGGCTGGGTTGATAGAATTCCCAAAGTTGGGGCAAGGTGTAATCTTCGTGCCACTCTGCCCGGCGGGCCTTATGCAGGTCGCGACTCGCCTCATAAATATTAAAGGTAGGATCCAGCGTGAAGTCGAGTTTGAGGAGTGTATTCATCACTTGGTTCCACTTCTCAGAGTAAGGAGCAGCAGCTTGTTTCCACAGGCGCCCGGCTTCGCTGAAGCGATCCTGTTCATTGGTGTAATTATAATTGAGCGGAAAATTCTGCACGGTCTGTTTATCAAAGAGTGCTTCTGGCAAGCCGTACCAATGTTCCATGCTGGTCAAGCCGGCTTTGGCGGAGTTCAATACATTCCAGCGGGCCACGAATGGTTGCGCATGGTGACACTCGCTGCGCATGCCCAACTTCTTATTTTCGTCGAGGGCTGCAGCCATGATATCAGGATTCTGTCCACCGAATTTTACACCATCAGCACCATTGAGTTTATTCTCGCGAATCCAGGCCCGGGCTTCTTCCGGTGTACTAATGGGTGCTTTACTGCCCATTCCGAAAAATGTGTATGCTTTAATACGTGGTGCAGTGATCAGATTCTGGGCGCTTTTCTCACGCTGATCGACCTGCCACTTAATACCGTTGCCCGATCCCGGGTCACAAATGGTGGTCACGCCGTGTGCCATCCACAATTTAAATACATACTCAGCATAGGGAGCCTGTGTGCCGCCGGTATGGGCGTGGCAATCAATGAAACCGGGCATGAGGTACATGCCTTCTGCATTTATTTCTTTTCCTCCCGGTTCGAGTTTGGTGCGGTTGCCATCACTGGCCATTCCCGGGGTGGGAAGTCCAAGGCTAATGATGTTGGTGATTTTGTTCCCGCGACAAATAATGTCAACAGGACCAACCGGCGGCGCGCCTGTGCCATCGATGAGCATTACTCCGCGAATAATTAATTGGGTGAAGGGGCCATCACCTTCTTTGACGAGGGGAGCAGGGGCTACGCGCTCGGCATCCTGAGCAAAAACTCCGAATGTTGTGGTCAGGGCGATGAGAAGAACGAGTTTTTTCATGGGCTTAGTCATTAACACCGGGTTGCTTCAATTGAAAGCCGGCTTTTGTTTTTTCGTTGTCTACAATCTTTTTTACATCCGCTAACAGTTTCTTGGCGTCATACACGATGCCGTCTTTGATGGTATAGGAAATACCGCCAACCCGTTTCACGGTGTTATCCGGCATGAGCTTAACTGCACCGACACCATACAACACCTGAAGATTTTCGAGGGGGTTCTGATCAACGATGACAAAATCGGCGAGTTTGCCGATCTCCACCGAGCCAATTTCCTTGTCCATGCCGAGTGCCTGCGCACCATACAAAGTAGCTGAGCGAATGACTTCCAACGGATGGAAACCAGCTTCGCGCAGCAGTTCCAGTTCACGGATATATCCAAATCCATATAACTGAAAGATAAATGCATTGTCTGATCCTGCGGTAACACGACCGCCCCGGTTCTTGTATTCATTCACGAAGGTCATCCAAAGCCTGAAGTTTTCTTTCCACGCAATCTCCTGTTCAGTGCCCCAGGAAAACCAAAAGGATCCGTGGGCCTGGCGACTCGGTTGATAAAAAGCCCACAACCGGGGAAGGGTATAAGTTTCATGCCATTCCTGGCGGCGTGCCTTGTGCAAGTCGCGGGCTGCCTCATAGGTATCGAAGGTTGGATCGAGTGTGAAATCCAGTTTTAATAAAGTATCCATCACCGCGTTCCATTTTGGTGTATACGGCGCAGCGGCTTGCTTCCATAACCTGCCTGCCTCTTCAAAACGGTGCTGCTCGTTGGCATAGTTGTAATTGAGAGGGTAGTCCTGCAAGCTTGATCCCGACAGCATGGCTTCGGGCAAACCATACCAATGCTCCATGGTGGTGAGACCTGCCTGAGCCGATTGTACAACATTCCACCGGGCTACGCCCAACTGTGCATGGTGACAGGCAGATCGAAGTCCGAGTCGTTTGTTTTCGCGCAAAGCAGCGTCCATAATCTCCGGAGCTGCGCCAAAGAATTTTATTCCATCGGCTCCTTTCAGTTTGTTTTCATTGACCCACGCACGAGCTTGTTCCGGTGTGCGGATAGGCTCTTTGCTTCCGGATCCGAAAGCCACATAGGCTTTTATCCGCGGTGCGGTGATCAGGTTTTGTGCGCTGTTCTTCTTGTGTTCAAGTACCCAATCGATGCCATTGCCTGAACCTGGCTCGCGGATCGTGGTGATGCCATGTGCCATCCACAGTTTGAAGACATATTCAGCATCTGGTGCCTGGCCGCCACCGATGTGACCGTGCATGTCCACAAATCCGGGCATCAGGTACATACCTTCGGCCTGGATTTCTTTGCCGCCTGGTTCCAGTTTGGTTCGATTGGCATCACTAGCCATACCGGGTGTGGGGAGTCCCAGGCTTATGATGTTGGTAATTTTATTTCCGCGGCAGATAATGTCCACTGGACCTACGGGAGGTGCTCCAGTGCCATCGATGAGCATGACGCCACGGATGATTAATTGGGTAAAGGGTCCATCGCCTTCTTTTACCAGGGGGGCTTTCTTTACACCTTCCTGTGCACGGAGCTGCACAGAAAACAATAACAACAGGATGATGAGTCGCTTCATGGGGCGTTTGGAAAAGGTTAGGAGGGAAGATACCAAAAAACCACACGCCTGGAAATCAAAATGATCTGGCGGCGGGTGTATGAACGCTGCCATCAATTGACCAAAGGCTCATTTAGTCCGGCTAACAACAATCAGGATTTTCTTCAATGCACTCTATTTTTGTCTTAGGTTTACATCACCGTACCAAAACAGATTGTTATGTCTAAAGATAAATTTATTGCCGCCGTCAATACTTCCTACACCATGCCTGGTGCCTCCATTTATCTCGGCGCAGGAATTCTGGAGGGTGAGATTATTCCGGAGGCCAGGGTAAATCTTTCCCTGCGTATGATGAACCGCCACGGGCTGGTGACAGGGGCTACCGGATCCGGCAAGACCCGCACGCTTCAGATGATTGCGGAACAACTTTCGGCTGCCGGTGTGGCTGTGTTTATGCCGGATATGAAAGGAGACCTTTCTGGCTTTGCCAAGGAAGGAGCCGTCAATGATAAGATCAAAGAGCGTGCTGCTGCGCTGGGGATCACATTTGCTCCTTCTGCATACCCACTCGAAATTTATTCACTCAGCGGGAAACTCGGTGCACAGATGCGCGCCACCGTAACTGAATTTGGGCCGGTGCTCCTCAGCAAAGTTCTTGAATTGAATGAGGTGCAGAGCAGTGTGATGATGATTCTCTTTAAGTATGCCGACGATAAAAAGTTGCCAATTGTCGATCTGCAGGACCTCAAGAAAGTGCTTAACTATTTGTCAGAAGGCGAGGGAGCGAAGGAAATCAAAGATGCTTATGGAAAAATTTCAGGGGCCACCGCATCCACCATTTTGCGAAAGATCGTAGCCCTCGAGCAGCAGGGCGTCAATCAGATATTCGGAGAGAAATCTTTTGACGTAGCCGACCTCCTGGAAAAGGTGGATGGACGCGGGGTGATTAGCCTATTGAATGTATCGGATGTTCAGAATCAGCCGGCCATCTTTTCAACATTCATGCTGTCCTTGCTGGCAGAAATTTATCAAAGCCTTCCGGAGGCCGGAGACCTGGACAAACCCAAGCTGATTTTCTTTTTGGACGAAGCACATTTGCTGTTCAAAGATGCTCCCAAGGCTTTCATGGAACAGATTGAGCAGGTGATCCGGTTAATCCGTTCCAAGGGAGTGGGAATTTTCTTTTGTACCCAGATGACACAGGATGTGCCCCCGTCGGTGCTGGCACAGTTGGGTAACCGCGTTCACCATGTCATCCGGGCTTTTACACCTAATGATGTAAAGGACCTGAAAGAAACCATCAAGACGTTCCCCAAGTCAGCCTTCTATGATCTGGAAAAACAATTTACCCAGTTGGGTATTGGACAGGCATTTATCACGGTGTTGAATGACAAAGGCATTCCAACAGAAACAGTTGTGACGCACCTGGCGCCACCTGCGTCCGTCATGGGACCGCTCTCCCAGGAAGAGTATCAGGTTCACCTGAATAGCTCTGATATGTATAAGAAATACAAAGAGACGGTCGATCCCCGCAGTGCTTTCGAAATCCTCAATGAGCGTGTACAAGCTATGCAGGAAACCCAGGCTGGTACCGCCCCTGCGACATCCACGGTACGTACTACCAAGGCAGAGAAAAGCACGTTTGAGCAAGTGCTCACCTCACCGGTGGCCAAGCAGGTAGGCAAGGAGTTGGTCAGGGGTGTTTTCGGGATGCTCTTTGGTACAGCACCCCGTCGATCTTCGCGACGCGGATGGTGATCTAAGCGGCTTTCGCCATCAGGTATTTCTTGGGTGTGACGCCAAACTTCTTCTTGAAGGCAGCGATAAAGTGACTGGGGTTGGTGTAGCCAATCTTGTAGGCAACTTCAGCCACCTGAAACTTCATGGAGTCCAGCAGCACGCGGGCGCTATCCAGCTTGTGGTCGAGGAGGAAGCCGAACACCGTATTTCCATAAATTTCTTTAAAGCCTGCTTTCAGCTGATATTCATTTAAGCCCATCAGACGCGCCAACTCCTTCAAAGTAGGCGGGGCCTCCATATGTTGCAGGATGTAATCTTTGGCATTCTTGATTTTGCGCACCGTCTCCTGGTCATTCAGAAATGGACATGTTTCGGTGTCTGCTTTGCGCTGCGAAAAGTACAGGGCGAGGAGTTCAAGTATTTTTCCCTGATAGTAAATGCTATTTGAACTGGTGCTCAGGTGAATGTTATAGAGTTGATTTAACTCCACCATCAGGTGGGATGGTATTTCCCGTTCGTCGTAAAACTTCTGGTTGATGTTTTCGGGCTTCAGGAACGGGAGTGGTTCATGAACAAACAATTGATGCAAGCTCTCCAGCGAGATGGTCATGACCACCATCCGGGAGTGGGGTGACATGCGCAGGGTGAAGGGAAGTTCACGACCCGGATCAAAGAAGAAGTAATTATGCTGACGCTGAATCTCGCGTACGTAGTGAGGACCAAACTCAAAGGTAGCTGTCCCCTCCATGCAGAAGTAGAAATGGATAATGGATTTACGTATCACACTTGGCTGTGAAAGCGGTTCCGGAGCATCATTTTCCACGATTTCGAGTGACTTATCCTCTTGCTGGAACAGGGTACGTAATTTACCTATAGGGGTATTTTCTGCTATCGACTGGCTGTGCATAGGCTTATTTAGAATGGTTTTATAGCTGAAAAATGCCTTTTGTTTACAAAAATACTGATTAAAGTCATACTTCTACCGCAGCTTACCTGAGAAATGACCCCGCTGTCATTAATTGTACTTATTTGGGTATTTTTTGATTTACTTCCCGCTAATCTTTGCGCCCATGCGAAAGACCTGGGTTGTTTTAGTTGTTATTTTAAGTCTGCCATTCACAGGCCGCGCCCAGGATTCATTGGTATCCAAACAACTTGATGAAGTTGTTGTAACTGCCACGCGGAATGAACGCACCATGGGTGCATTGCCCATGCCTGTTACGCTGGTTCCCAAGCTTCAGATTAGGTCTATGGGATCACTCAGGTTAAATGATGTGCTCACGGAACAAACGGGCCTGGTGGTGGTGCCGCAGGTAAATGGACAAGGCAATGGTATTCAATTACAGGGATTCAACCCGGATTATACCCTTATCCTCATTGATGGTGAGCCAATCATTGGTCGTTATACGGGTTCGCTCGAACTCAGCCGGATCACGGTTGGAAATATTAAGCAGATTGAAATTGTAAAAGGCCCTTCGTCCAGTTTGTACGGATCGGATGCGCTGGCTGGTGTCATCAACATTATCACCGATCGGCCCACAACTACACGGGGAACGTACTATACACGCTATGGCACCAATAACACCATGGACATGTCGGGCGATTTTGGTACCACCATCGGCAAACTGGGTGTCTATGTTTTTGGCAATCGTTACAGCACGGCAGGGTATGACCTTTCCCCTGAGAATTTTGGCAAAACGGTTTCTCCCTTCAGGAATTATACCGGCAACCTCAAACTCACCTACAAAATAGGACCGAAGACGGATTTTAGTGTGTCGGGTCGGTACTTTGATGAGAAGCAGGACTTCAACTTTGCAGTAACCACACCCAACAGCCAGGAGATCCTCACTTCCGGCCACGGCACCACCAGTGACTGGAACATCAACCCGGTTTTGGTACATCGCTTTTCAAATCGGCTCAAGATGACGGGCCGGTTTTATACTACACACTATCAGACAGCCACGCGGCTGAATAATGAGGTAACAGACACCTTGTATTATAAGGACGACTTTCAGCAGTCCTTTATGAGGCCTGAAGTGAATGCTGAGTATTACTTCAGCGATAACAGCATCCTAACCCTTGGCGCAGGCGAGACCATGGAATCGGTACAGACCTCCCGCTATGGCGACGAGGTGCAACGCAAACAACAGACCCGGTATGCTTTTTTCCAGGAGGAGTGGAAGCCCTCACCCCGCCTGAGCGTGATTGCTGGTGGTCGCTTTGACTACAACACGATCTATGGATCGCAGTTTAGCCCCAAACTCTCTACCCGGTATGAATTGAATAACCGGATTGCCCTAAAAGGCTCATTCGGGATCGGCTTCAAGGCGCCGGATTTCCGACAGTTGTATTTCAACTTTAATAATTCAGCCGGAGGTGGTTATAGTGTACTGGGTACGGAAGTGGTAGGTGAGCGTTTGGCCTTGCTGGAGTCGCAGGGTCAAATCAAAGCCTATCTTTTTGATCCGTCTTTGATCGGCAAACTTCAGGCCGAGCGGTCTGCGGCATTCAATTTTGGCGCTCGGATACTTTTACCTGCTTCCGTAGTAGCTGACGTTAATCTCTTTTACAACTCCATCGACAACCTGATTGAGAGCCAGGCGGTGGCAATTACGTCCGCCAACCAAACCATTTACAGTTATCGGAATATCCGGCGCGCCTTTACCGAAGGGGTGGAAACCAATTTCACAATGCCACTCACTTCCCGTCTCAACTTGTCTCTTGGCTATCAGTTGTTGTACGCCAAAGACAAAGATGTAGTGAGTGCTGTGAACAAAGGCGAGGTATTCTGGCGTGATCCTGTCACTCTGGATACCCGGAGACTGAGAACTTCCGAATACTTCGGTTTATATAACCGATCAAGGCATGTTGGCAATGTGAAATTGTTTTATGTGGATAAGGAAAAAGGTTTGGACGCAAGCCTTCGGGTGATTTATCGCGGCCGATATGGTATTGGTGACATTGTGGGAAGCATCCAGGGCGAGACCATCCCGGTGTCTGATCGCAACGGCAACAGCATTTTGGATGTATACGACAATTTTGTGAGCGGGTATGCCCTCGTTAACATTTCTATGGCCAAGACATTGCCTGCCGGAATTCGTATTCAGGCAGGGATAGATAACCTGTTTAACTATACCGACCGGATATACATCCCCAATATTCCCGGCCGCTTGATGTATGTGAGTGTGGGGTATTCATTTTCAAAATCAAAAAACAATTAAACAATCATGGTATGCAAAAAGTAAGGATGATCCTGGGTCTTGTTGTGTTGGTGGGCGTGTTGGCCGGGTGTTCTAAGAGCGACCCGACGCCAGCCCTGGTAGCGGTCACATTTAAGAATCTGTCTGCAGATCCGCCATCGGGTGGATACAATCCTGCCAATGGCCAGCCCATTGGTGTTACCAACAAGTACACCTTGTTCAGCTTCGCCACCGGGGCAACCGTTGCCAATTCAGACAGCGCTTCTACAAAATGGGACATTGGATTTAATGGCACCAAGATCATCATCAACAGCGGCACCAGCGGTCCTGGCAGTGCGGCTGCGCTGGTGGTGACCGGAATTTTCTCTGAGCTTAACCTGGCTCCGGATGCAGGTTACCTGACGGATAACAGTGCTACGGCCACGTATGCCATCACCCGGGGTTCCGGCAAGGGATGGTACAATTATGATCCTTCTACTAACCTTATTTCTCCCATCGCAGGACGTGTTATTATGGTTAAGACATCCGGTGGAAAATATGCGAAGATGGAGATCATCAGCTACTACAAGGATGCGCCGGCCAGTCCTTCAGCAACCTCTACCGACCGGTATTATACCTTCCGGTACCTCTATCAGCCAGACGGGAGCAAGAAACTTCAATAATGTGAACACCAAAGCCCGACACCGTCGGGCTTTTTCTTATTTAAGCCATGATCTCATTCATTCAAAAAATTCCCATCCTCACGACAATTCTCTCGGCAGCGTTTTTTGTCATCCTATATCAGCACTATATCCGCAAGGGAAAGCCGTCATATTTGTTTTGGTGGACCTTCGGTGTGTTATGCTATGGCCTTGGCACATTTACCGAAGGGTGGGTTGGGATATTTGGTTGGAGTGAGCCCGCCTTCAAGGCCTGGTATGTGCTGGGTGCTATGCTGGGTGGATTTCCGTTGGCACAAGGTTCCGTTTACCTCATGTTCAAGCCAAGGACAGCCACTTTCATGATGATTGGCGTGGTGATCGTTATTATGGTGGGCTCGGTGTTGGTGATGCTTTCTCCCATTGACTATGCCCTCGTAGAACCTGCCCGGCTTACCGGTAAAGTGCTGGTATGGAAATATGTCAGGTTAATTACCCCATGGGTTAATATCTATGCCTTTATTTTTCTTGTGGGCGGCGCGATTCATTCCGCCTTGCAATACCGGAAAGATGGGCAGTCGGGTAAGCGGTTTTGGGGCAATATCCTCATTGCCTTGGGTGGACTTTTGCCCGGCATTGGCGGATCATTTACCAAATTCGGTTATACGGAAGTTTTGTATGTGATGGAGTTGTTGGGCATCATCCTGATTTATGCTGGATATCGCACCATGCGCAATGACCAATCCATGTCGGTATATGAGATTCAGCAAGTGGCCAAGAATTAACTATCCTGGTTCAGTTCCAACGGGTTTTTTCTAAATTACCTGCATGGAACTCAAAAACCGATTTCTGTCGCTTGACGTTTTTCGTGGGTTGGATGTGGCGTTGATGATCATCGTCAATACGCCAGGTTTTGGAGACACCACCTACGCTCCTTTGCATCACGCCCGGTGGGATGGATTCACACTGACCGACCTGGTATTTCCCACCTTCCTGTTTCTGGTTGGCACTTCCCTGAGTTTTTCCTTGCCCCATTATGAAGCTGCCGGAAGTGGTGTTGCCGTCCGAAAGATTCTAAAGCGTACTGCCATCATCTTCTTGCTTGGCTACCTGATGTACTGGTTCCCATTCTTTGCCATGTCGGATGGTGTCTGGCACTTCAAGCCCATGGCGGAAACCAGAATTCTGGGTGTGCTGCAGCGAATTGCATTGGGGTATGGCTTTGCCGCGTTGCTGGTTCATTTTGTCAAACTTCGCACGGCTCTCAGGATCGGCGGACTGATGCTCCTGCTATACTGGGCCCTCCTGATCTTTTTCGGCGACCTCACCCTGACGGGCAACGCAGTGCTTTCGTTTGACCGGTGGCTGATGGGTGAGGCACATCTGTATCACGGCGAAGGAATTGCATTTGATCCCGAAGGTTGGTTAAGCACGCTCCCCGCGATTGTCAACGTGTTGGCAGGATATGCAGTCGGTAATTATTTGCGAGAGAAGGGACCATCATGGGAGACCCTCGCGCGGCTGAGTATGTTGGGTGCCGTATTGATCGCGATTGGATTGTTTTGGCACCTCGGTTTCCCGCTGAATAAAAAATTATGGACCTCTTCGTTTGTGGTGCTTACTACTGGCATTGATATGATGGTGCTGGCGATCCTGGTCTATCTACTGGACATCCGGAAAAGCACGAGTTGGAGCTATTTTTTTGTTGTGATGGGAAGAAACACCCTCTTCATCTATCTGCTCTCTGAAGTCGCGGCCATTCTGCTGGATACTTTCTCCTATGATGGCCACGACCTGCATTATTGGATCTTTTTACATGTCTTCAGGCCATGGGCTGGTGATTATCCGGGCTCATTCCTGTTTGCCCTGGTATTTATGTTGATGTGCTGGTCGGTCGGATATCTTCTGGACCGGAAAAAGATATACATCAAGATATGATCAGTGGTAGTTTTTTTCGCCAGCGTTGACTGCAAAAGTCAGCACATTCTCGCGCGGAGGAAACGGACAGGAAAAGTTATCGGAGTAGGCGCAATAGGGATTATAAGCCAGGTTGAAGTCAAGGGTAATGGTACTTGCCCCGGGTGTCTTGTTCACATCGATATAGCGCCCGGCGCCATAGGTTTCACGGGCACTGGTTTCGTCGGCAAAGGCGAGAAATAATTTGCCGCGGTTTGGTCCGGCGGCCATGATCTCTAATAGTAACAGCCGTTGCTGTTTGCCTTCCCAGGTAAATGATGCCCAGGCATATTCCAGGTAGGAATTCTCTTCACCGGTACTGGTGGGCAATACGACGACATTTTTTTTCTGGATGGGTTCGAGATCAGCTTCAACCCGATAGCGTAGATCTGGTTCAAAATACTTGAGGCCCTGAAAATTGGCGCGTGCGGCTCCAAGGGGTGAGTCCTCCGAACGCATAAACTGATCTTTCTTATCGCGGTCATCGCGAATCTTGCTGACATAGCCGGCAACATCCTCTTCTCCGGAGAAAGAGTAAAAGAGGATGATGACCAACACGAGCCCCGCAAGGCTGCCAATGATTCCTTTCAACGACATCAGAGAATTCCCTCGTCCGCAAAGCTAAAATACTTTTCACCACAAAAGATCAGATGGTCGAGCAATTGTATTTCCAGAAACTTGCCGGCTTCTTTCAGTTTATGGGTGAGATCGATGTCGCTCTGGCTGGCAGTCAGGTTTCCCGAAGGATGGTTGTGTGCGACGATGATTCCACTCGCCAGCTCATCCAGGGCAGACTTATATATGATCTTTGGGTCGGCAATGGTGCCGCTTACCCCGCCTTCGCTGATGCGCTTTTTGCGAATCACCCGGTTTGCCCGGTTCAGCAGGATCACCCAAAACTCTTCGTGCGTCAGGTCAGTTAATTCGGCATACAGAAAATCATAGGCAGCACGCGACGAACTTATTCGGGTTTTATCAGGTGTCTCTGTCAGCTTGCGTCGTCGGCCAAGTTCCAGCGCAGCGACGACTGTGATTGCTTTCGCCTCGCCAATGCCTTTTAAGCGGGTGAGGTCTTTGATGGTGAATCGTGCCAGTTGATTCAGTTCGTTCCCGGCTTGTTGTAGCAGATTCTTGGCGACGTCGACCGCACTCAGGTTGGTGGTGCCGGTACCCAACAGGATCGCAATGAGCTCGGCATCAGAAAGCGCCGAAGTTCCTTTTTGCAGGAGCTTTTCCCGGGGGCGGTCGTCTGGTGACCAACCTTTGATGGGTAGTGGTTTTGGTTCGTTCAGGTTCACGCCCAAATCTAAATGGGGTGCGGCCTGCTATGGAAGTTTTGGATTGCCGGAATGCCTGATTCTTTTGGGCATAAAAAAACCCCGGCAGCAGGGCTGTCGGGGAAAAATATAGGTCTTACGGCTTACTTAAGCGCGTTTACTTTCTTGGTCAGTTGTGACTTCTGATTGGCCGCCTTTTTCCAATGGATGATGTTCTTCTTGGCCAACTTATCGATCATACCCGTAACCTCCTTCAACAAAGCCTGGGCTTCGTCTTTCTTGGTCGTATCCATCAATTTCTTGATCTGGGTACGGGTGGTTTTGTTCTGGTAGCGGTTGCGTACACGCTTGGTTTCGTTTGCCCGGATGCGTTTTTCGGCTGATTTATGATTTGCCATAGTGCTTTTAAAAAGGACTGCAAAGCTAAAACGAAAGCGCGGATTTGCAAAGCGCGGCCTTACTTAACCACTTCTTTTGCCGTGCCCTGAAAAAGGAGGTGGGTCAGGGGGTCTAGCTGCAGAGAAGTAGGTTTTTGGGCTGCATTCAGCAATATTTCCTGTTTTCGGTTGGTTACGGCTGTTTTTTCTATGGTCTGACTACCATTTACCAGTACGCCAAACTCCATGGGAAACTGGAAAAGCTTTTCCTGTTGCTGAACCACAGTAATCCGGATTTTTTTCTGGGCGGGCAGCCAGGTCCAGGTCACTTCCAGCACCGGGTGACCCGAAGAATAGATCCATTGGTCAAAAAAGGCCTTCAGATTGCTGCCAGTAACTTCTTCCATCACACTCCTGAAATCATCCGTCAGGGCATTGTCGAGTTTGAATTTCTGGTAATAGGCCCGAACCCCTTCCCAGAATTTGGGATCGCCAACTTCCTGCCGGAGCATGTGAAGCACCCAGGAGGCTTTTTGATAGGTATTAGTATTGAGCACCTTCGTGATATCGGTAATCTGTTGATCTACGATGGGCCGGGGATTCTTCACATAATAGTTCAGAACCTGTGTTCGATCCTTGTCCATCTCCTGACGCATCCGCTCAGGACCGTACGTATTTTCAAAGTATACGTTTGCGAGATAGGTAGCAAAACCCTCACTCAGCCAAACATGAAACCAATCCGCCTCAGAGGCCGAGTCACCAAACCATTGGTGTGCAATCTCATGGGCCAACAGACCTTCAATGTTGCCTTTGCCGGAGACGGACTTCTCATAGTAAAAGATATTGCCTGCATTCTCCATGCCACCAAAGCGTGTCTTCGACTGCACATTGGCGAGCTTTTCGTAGGGATAGGGTGCAATGGTTTTGCTGATAAAGTCCAGGGGTTTCGCAGCAGGAGCGTAGTCACTAAAGCCCTCTTCCCGGTTCTGCGGATAAACCCAACTCTCCAGGGGTACACCATTGATGGTGCCCACATAGGAAATGGCAAAGCGGGCAACACCGATGACCATCACTTTGGTCGGCAATGCAACAGAAGTCTTCCAGTGGGTCAGCTTCTGACGATCAGGTAGTGCAGATTCCTCCATCTTTTTTCCAGTGGCAATAACACTATAGGCTTCCGGAGCGACCACACGGAATTCACAAGTTGCCTTGTCGTACGGGTGGTCAATTACGGGCAACCAATAGTGCGCGCGGTTCGGCCAGTTGTCTCCAAAAAAGGTGCGGTCACCAAATTTATTCTTTCCAATGATGAGTCCGTCCTGCGGAATACCCGCATACCGGATCGTGAAAGACCGGTCCTCGTTAGCGGCGGATCGGGGTATTGTAATAGTGATCCTGTTGTTTTCATGCGTGAAGTGAATGGACTGCCCTTGGCTCGTTACTGAAATTACCTCCATTCCTTGGTCACCTTGTCGGGAAGCAAGATCCAGATCAAAAGACGTTACCTCCTTTCTAAACCGGATGTCGATGGTGGCTTCGCCAGAAATCCGATCTGTGGTGTCATTTAATACCAAATTGAATTGATAATGTCGGATATCGATGGCTTCATTCCGGGGATAGGGGTCTGTTGCGTGTACGACTTTCCAGATGATCAACAGACTGATGGTCAGTAGGTGTTTCATGATGAATATTTTACGGGTAAAAGATAGCCCGATGACGCGAGGTCTGAAAGTACTTTTGGTTCTATGCATTTATATATCCCCCGGATGGGGATTTTTTGGTCATCAACAAATCAACCGGTTGGCTGTCTTCTGCCTGCCTGTTGAGATGTCAGGCTTTTATAAGAAGAACATCCGTTACCTGATTGAAACCTCAACCCATCCGGATGAACGCCGATATGCAGTCGCCGCGGAAGCGCCTCGTCATTTTATTGATCTGGACGCGTATACGGACACACTACCAAAGCATTGGTCAGCAGCCGTGGAGCGGTTCGGCGAAGATTCACTGTCGAAGCACGGCATTGTGCCCTGGCATGTGGTGAGTATGTATTACCGGCTCCGGGAGGCGTTTATGCTAAATGATCCCGCCCGCATCCTCAAGGTTTCGGCAGAACTGGGACACTATGTAGGTGACGCCCATGTGCCCCTGCACACCACCCGCAACTACAATGGTCAGTTGACTGGGCAGACGGGTATCCATGGTCTCTGGGAATCACGACTGCCTGAATTGTTTTTCAATAACTATGACTTTTATGTCGGACCCGCTTCCTATGTGGATAACCCAACCGATATGATCTGGAAGGTAATTGAAGAATCTCATCTGGCTGTTGATTCGGTGCTGCGTCGTGAGCGTGAACTCGCGGCCGTTCAGCTCACGCGGTTCAGTTATGAAACCAAAGGAAAACAAACCATCAGGGTTTATGATCTGGCGTTTTCCCGCAAGTACCATGAACACCTATCGGGCATGGTGGAACGCAGAATCCGGGCGAGTGTAAAGGCGACAGCAGACTTGTGGTTTACGGCCTGGGTGGATGCGGGGCAACCGGACCTTAACAAATGGATGGATCGGCAACCCACGGCAGAAGAACTAAAGATCCGCGCCGACGAATTGGCATTGTGGAAAAAGGCGAATTTTTCACGTGAGGAGGGGGACCATCATTAAGGCAATTATTTCCGTGATTGCTTGTCCGGATTGAAGTAAGTGGGGCGTCTTTTAGTATATTCATAACCCCTTAAAAATCGACATTATGGAGAAATTTGCCTTACTCTTTCGCGGTGGCCTCAATTCACCTTCACCGGAAATCATGCAGAAGCACATGCAGAAATGGCTGGACTGGGTGGACCGGCTCAGCAAAGAAGGAAAATACCTGACGGGAGAACCCTTGATACCTGGAGGAAAGTGGGTAGCCGGCAAGAATAAGTCGGTGACTGATGGACCGTTTACAGAGGCGAAAGACATCATGGGTGGATTCTTCATCCTAAAGGTCGCTGATATGGACGAAGCGGTTCGTATCGCCAAAGATTGTCCGGATCTGGAGTTCAACGGGACGGTGGAAGTCCGTAAAGTGGCGGATATGTAATAACATGCAAACCAAATAACTCAATACAATGAAAAAACTATTACCCTTCTTCTTGCTTGCCCTGGTGAGCTTTCGTTCGCCGGATGCTACGATTACAGCGGATGAGCGAAAAGCCGCGCTTGAGCAACTCAAGTTATCTCGCGATCAATTCACCAAGGCCACCAAGGGACTGACGGAAGCACAAATGAATTACAAAGCGACACCGGATTCCTGGTCCGTTGCAGAAGTGGCCGAGCATATCGCCGTTTCTGAGTCTGCCATATGGAGTATGTTGGAAGGAGCCATGAAGCAGCCTGCAGATCCGTCCCGAAGAGGAGAAGTGAAAGTAGATGATGCAGGCATCCTTGCCGGGGTGTCAAGCCGGGAGCGCAAGGTGAAGACCAGTGAAGCGCTGACGCCTGCCAACAAGTTTGGTTCGGCGGATGGCTCTATCCGTGAATTTATGACTAAGCGCGACAGTCATATAGCGTTCGTGAAGGATACCCAGGAGGATTTGCGCAACCGGTATGCCCAGACGCCATTCGGGATTGTTGATGCCTATCAGGTTATTCTGTTTATGTCAGGACATACTACCCGGCATGTAAAGCAGATGGAGGAAGTCATGGCAAATGCCTCCTTTCCCAAGAAGTGAAATTGAGATAAAATGCTTAGTAAGCCGGGGCTCAACGCGCCGGCTTATTTTTTTTCCTGCAGGAAGTAGTTGACAAGGTCTGCCCATTCGGCTTCCAGGGTACTTGATGGCATCGACTTACCAGCACGTCTGTACCAGTAAGCGGCATTGCCCAGGTCGCCTTCCCGCCTGTGCAGGTAGGCATGTACCCACGATCCCGCTGGGCTCTCAATATCCTGAGCAACATCATGTGCCTGGTCCCACTTGTTTTTTCCATCCCACCACAGGCTTACCAGCAGCGGCGACAAGTCTGGAGGCTGGGGGTCCTGAAGTGACTTCTTAAATTCCTGAAAGGTCATCTACTCTACGGTAAGTACCACGATGGTATCCACGTCGTTTCGCTTAGCTCCATCTACTTTAAATGTTACTCCGAAGTCGTTGGCAACGAATTTGATTGGCGACTTATCGTGGAATAAAGTGACCTTGGTAACTTTCTTGCCGAACTTTGGCAGGGTAAGGGATTCGTCAGGCCAGTTGAGGATATGCACGTACACCTGATTTCCTCGTTGTGTGGTAACACCCCACGTCCTCGGGGTCAACGGTCCGCCGTGTGTTCCATAAATGGTTTCTCCATGGGTGCGGGTCCATTCCCCGATTTGTTTCAATAGCCCAACATGCTCGGGTTGAATTTTACCATTGGACATCGGACCTACATTCAACAGAAAATTAGCATCATATCCCGCGGCCTTCACCAGGTATTGCACGAGGTCCTTATAGCTTTTGTTGTGGTTGTCGCGCAAATCAAAGCCCCAACTGTTGTTAATGGTTTCACAGGTTTCACGCGGCAGGTCACCGATTTTTTGCTCAGGCGCAAAACCCGTGGTGTTGTTGCCAGGCAAGTCTTTCTCAAACATTTGAAAGTCTTCGCCTTCGAAAGGCATCAGGTGGTGGTTACTACCCACCATGGCCGCTGGCTGCAGCCGGTGAATCATATCATAGGTTTTTCGCAACCGCCATTCAGCATCCTTCTTATCCCACATGCCGTCGAACCAGATCCCACCTATCGGCCCATAGTTGGTGAGAAGTTCCGTGAGTTGCGCATCCATGTAGTCCAGGTATTTGTTCATATCACCCTTCTCCTCCCGGCCGGTGTAGGAGCCTCCGGTAAATCCTCGCGGAAAATAATCGGGATGGTGCCAGTCCAGTTGTGAATGGTACAGGAACAGTTTGATGCCTTCCTTCTGACATTCTTCGGCCAGCTCCTTTACAACATCTCTGCCAAAGGGGGTTTTTTTGACGATGGTATAGTCGGAAACTTTTGAATCAAACATGGAGAAACCATCGTGGTGCTTGCTGGTGAAGGTGATATACTTCATGCCGGCATCCTTGGCCATTTGAACAATGGCTTTTGCATCGAACTGAGAAGGATTGAATGCGCCCGGTAGTTTTTCGTAGGTACTGATGGGAATCTGTTGATTGTTCATCACCCATTCCCCGTCGCCAAGAATACTGTAAACGCCCCAATGAATGAATAGTCCGAATCGGGCTTCCTGAAACCAGGCCCTGGATTTCATGTTTTCGGCGCTCGGCTGATATGGTTGCGCATCCAGGTTTCTGGAGAAGCCCAGCGCAATTACGCATAGACACAGGGTAAGGGTTTTTAGATAATTGCGGGAGATCGGGGTCGTTGTCATGGCGTGGTTTTCTTTTAAATTGCGTGACAAGAAAATTAGAGAATCCCCATGAGATACACACCCATCGCGAACGATCTTTTTGTGAATAACCGCAAACGCCTGGTGAAGGAACTAAAGCCAGGATCACTGGCCGTCCTGAATGCCAACGATATCATGCCCACCACGGCTGATGGTACGTTGTCCTTTCGTCAGAACAGCGATTTATTTTATCTCACCGGTGTCAACCAGGAAGAAAGTATGCTGGTGATTTGCCCGGATTTCCCGGAAAAACGTTTTCGTGAAATACTCTTTGTTCGTGAACCCAACGAATTACTGGAGAAATGGGAAGGGCATAAATTAAGCCGGGAGGAGGCACGCGCCGTTTCTGGCATCGATACAGTGTTGTGGTTGTCAGATTTTCACAAGTGGTTTCATCATATGATGGCCATGGGTGGTGTGGAGCATGTTTACCTGAATACCAATGAGCACTATCGGGCCGATGTGGTGGTGGAAACGCGGGATGCCCGATTCATTTCGTGGTGCAAGGAAAAGTACCCCTTGCATAATTATCAACGACTTGCGCCCCTGATGGCCGCATTGCGCACCATTAAACAACCTGCCGAAATAGAATTGATGCAAAAGGCCGTTGATATAACCGGCAAAGCTTTTCTGCGGGTGCTTAAGTTTTTGAAACCCGGTGTATATGAAAATGAAGTGGAGGCCGAATATATACATGAGTTTGTGCGCAATGGCTCACGGGGACACGCCTACAATCCCATCATTGCCTCTGGCGTTAACAACACCGTGCTTCATTACATTGAGAACAGCCGGCCCTGTAAGGCGGGAGATCTTCTGTTGATTGATGCAGCAGCTGAATATGGAAACTACAATGCCGACCTCACACGGACTATTCCCGTGAGCGGAAAATTCACCAAGCGCCAGAAAGAAGTGTATAACGCAGTGCTTCGCGTTCATCAGGAAGCCATCAAGTTAATGTCGTCACACCTGGTTTATTTTGACTACCACCGTGAGGTGGAAAAAATAATGGAGCGTGAACTGCTGGGCTTGAAGTTGATAAGCAGGGATGACATCAGGCGTCAGCGTCCTGGTCAGGAAGCGTTTCGCAAGTATTACTACCACGGCACTTCGCACATGTTGGGCCTTGACGTGCACGATGTGGGAAATATGCATGCCAAGATGGCCATTGGTTCTTTGTGGACCGTGGAACCAGGTATTTACATTAAGGAAGAGGGCTTTGGTGTAAGGCTGGAGAATAATGTTGTCATTTTGAAGAAAGGGGTTCTGGACCTCACACGTAATATTCCCATTGAGGCCGATGAAATTGAATCCATCATGAACACCAAAAAGTAGGTCATGAAGAAGGTTATAACATTGATTTTTGTTTTTGCTTTCATCAGTCTGGCTCAGTCGCATGAATTTTGGCTGCAGCCATCCAAATACCGGTATAACGTAGGTGAGACGATGACCATTGACTTTAAGGTAGGAGAGAATTTTACCGGAGAGAGCTGGGACATGAATCGTCACAAGGTTGAACAGGTACAACTTGTGCATGCCACCGGGATAAAGAAGATGGAGGGGGCCGTGCAGAAGACAAAATCGAAGAATTTAACCACGGTGTTGGATAAGCCGGGTACCTATGTGATTGGTCTGGAAAGCAACTTTGCTTACCTCGAACTGGAAGCGGAGAAATTCAACGAGTACCTGAAGGAGGACGGCATGGAGAACATCTTGGAGCTCAGGAAAAAAGAAAATAAGCTGGATAAGTCATCGAGGGAATTTTACAAGCGATATGCCAAGGTAATGGTGCAGGCCGGGCCTGTTGTGGACGACACCTACAAGAAACGTTTGGGATTTCGGTATGAGATCATGCCGTTGGCAAATCCCTATACCCTCAAGCCGGGAGATTATCTCGACTGTAGGGTACTATGGGAAAACAAACCAGCTCCGCACACATTGGTGAAGGTTTGGAATTATGTGGGCAACAGAACCTTCTTACAAAATATCTATACGGAAAATGACGGAACCATCCGATTTCCGATCAGCACCTCCGGACCCTGGATGGTGAGTGCGGTAAAGATGATTCCGTCAGAAAGTGATGGGGCTGACTACCAGAGTCAATGGGCCAGCCTGGTATTCGGGATAACCAAGTAAATAAGTCATGAGCAACGAACATATCAATGCCGATCAGGCGCCTGAACCCGTGGGTGCATACCCACATGCCCGTCGCGTGGGCAACTTGCTGTTTCTCTCTGGCGTTGGCCCGCGTCAGCGTGGATCAAAACTGATTCCCGGTGTTACATTGGATCCATCCGGCAACATTGAATCCTATGATATTGAAATGCAATGTCATGCTGTTTTCAGGAATGTTAAATTGATTCTGGAAGCTTCTGGTGCGAAATGGGATGACCTCGTCGACGTCACCGTATACCTGACCAGCATGAAAAAAGATTTTGCGACGTTCAACCGGCTTTACGCGGAATACTTCACCGGAAACAAACCGTGCCGAACCACGCTGGAGGTGAATGCGCTGCCCACACCCATCGCGATTGAACTCAAGTGTATTGCTGCAATCCCGTAAGGATCAAACCGAGAAACTCTCACCGCAGCCACAGGTGCGCGATGCATTGGGATTGATGAACTGAAAGCCTTTACCGTTTAGACCGTCAGAAAAATCGAGGGTCGTACCGAGCAGGTACAGCAAGCTTTTCTTGTCTACGAGAATCTTGATGCCCTTGTCTTCAAATACCTGATCTACAGGCTTAATCTGATCGTCAAAATTGAGGTCATACATAAGGCCTGAGCATCCGCCCCCTTTGACGGAAACCCGGATATTGTTGTTGGGCTCGCGACCTTCCTGGTGACGAAGCTCAATAATTTTCTCTTTGGCTTTTTCCGTTACGGTGATCATGGTCTTTTGTGGTCTGTTTCTGCCGGATATGGGCAGTTTCTCCTATTTATAGATAAAAACCTTGAGAATGGCTCAAAAGTTTCCTCCCTTGCGCAAAAATAAGAAGAACTCCACTAACCCCACGTCATGGAAAAGCTAGAACATATCGGTATCGCTGTAAAGAACCTCGAAAAGAGCAATCAGCTCTTTGCCCGT
>DNZD01000383.1 GCA_003504855.1 Cytophagales bacterium | reverse complement strand
AAATAATTCTGATAAGCACCCTCCAACTCGGATTTGAGGATGATGTAATTGTCGATCTTGGCAATGATTTTGTCGGCCACGAAACCCTTAGCTTCCTGCGCCACAGCCACCTGCCACCCCCCGAGCAACAGGAGGCTAATGATCAAATATTTCGAAATTCTGTTGTTTGACTGCATTTTCGTACACTTCGTCTTCGAGCGCCCTCGCAAGTTCCACTTTTCTTTTGTTTAAGAGAATATTCCGGATGTCTTCTTTCACGAATTCCAGGGGGGAAATATTGTCAGAAATCTGGTAAGCAGCGACTTTCAGGAAATAGAGGAATTCACCGTCGGTGGTTTCATAGTAAGGATTCGTTTTGAGAAACTGAATCTTATTGGGGATTTCCGCAATGGGTGAGTTCACCACCAGCTTGTCGAACTCAATCCAACTGCTATCGCTCAGGTGATAAGCCACTGAAAAACTAAGGCAATAGGACTTCAGTTCACCCTGGTCCTTTTCCTTATGGGAAAAGAGCATCTCCTTCACCTTATTTGTTCGTGGCGCCGACTTGGGAACTTTGATATAGGTTCCCTGCACTATATTCTGCTTGAGGATAAAATTATCGACATGGGCCTTGTAATAAGTTTCGATCGCTTTATCACTAATACTATCCTTGGCGCTGAGGTGCTGCGTGATGTAATAGTTCTGATACTCAAATCCAATCAGGCTGTAGCGATAATCCAGTACTTTTCGTTCTACTTCTGCCTGGTTAATGTTGATCTTCTTCATGGCTTCGCTGATCAGCAACTGCTTCCGGATCCAACTGTTGATGTAAGTTGTTATCCGGGCTGCGCTGTCATCCGCCGTAGAACTCTGATCAACCAGGCCAATCAATTCATCCTGATAAAGATATTTATCATAGACACGGGCCACAGCCTTTCGCGAAGGTGTCTGGCTGCCTTCATCTTTCTTTCTTTTGATCAGGTCACACCCCTGTAACCAAAAGACAACAGCGATGAGGACCACCCAAACTATAGACGTATGTACAAACTGCTTCTTCACTTTTGTGTCAATTCCCGTATAACGGATTTCTGATTCTTCTTATTGATCTTAACGGGGTATTTTTCTCTCAATTGATTCAGTCAGATCTTTTCCTGTTTGTCCTGAAAGTCGGCAAGCACCTGTGCCCTGGCTTCTCCTAATGGACGAATACCGGCAGGTAAGAGGCGCTCAACCTCCACAAGATACTCGGTTCCATCTACTTCAGTACGGTGCACACCAATTACCCATGACACCTTGTCAACTGCTTTGTTGTCGCCACGCTGGTAATTGCGAAAAGGGATCACGGCTTTAAACCTGGCCAGATCGTCCTGCCTCAATGAGTCGCCCCGGGAAATACGCTGATCCATTTGATCCATAAAACCCTTATCCGTGGAAGAGAAAAGTCGTGCCCGCAAGCGCTCTCCCGCCTGATACTTGCTCTTATTGGCCTCATAGAAAGCCATAAGCACCATGGTGTCTGTAGGTACATGCGTCCAGATTTCCTTTTCCATGATGGTAAACAGCAAGATACCTTCTTCATATTCTCTGAGTAACCGTCCTAGTTCAGGATGACTATGCACGAGGCGCTGCTCTTCCAATTGTCCAAGCCTGGCATCAACCATCTGGTCCATCAATTGCTGCAGGTATTCCCCGGGACTCATGGCATTGGCCTTCTGATTCTGTCGGACAAAGTCAACAAACTCTTTCACTGTGACTGGAGAAGTGCCAAATGAGAACAGGGTCTTGTTGCGCAGCACGTCATCGCCCGTGAACTTCCAATGTCCCTTGGTGAGACTTGTATCAGCCAATACAAATACCTGCTGTTTGGTGTCCTTTGATTCTGTATAGCCTTGATTCCTCTTTTCCTGCTCACGGCGGTGTTTGTCCGCCAACTGCACACGTTCATCACGACTTACTTTCTGACGCAGACTTGCTTCCAGGTCTGCAAAAGGCGCGAGGGGTATTTTGCGTATCAACTTCAACAAATGCCAGCCATATGCTGTTTTCACCGGATCTGAAACCTGTCCAGGTTCCTTGAGAGAAAAGGCTGCCGCTTCAAACTCGGGTACGCTGACCAACGCACCAATTCCAAATGGGCGCAGCTTTCCTCCACTGTTTTTGGTTGCCGGATCTTCCGAGTATTCTTTGCAAAGGTCATCCCAAGCTCTGCCTGCTTTCAATTGGGCTTCAATTTCAAATATCTTGTCCTTGACCTTTTTGTCGTCGGCACCGGTTGTGCGCAGCATCAAATGCGCAACTTCTACTTCACCCCGGGCAGGTCTTCGATCTGTTACAAGCACGATGTGATACCCGAATCGCGTTCTCACCGGTGCTGATACCTTGCCGACCGGTAAGGTGAAGGCAGCCTCCTCAAATGGATAGACCATCTGCAACGCAGAAAAGTATCCAAGGTCGCCCCGGTTCATTTTGGCCGAGTTGTCTTCAGACGCCATCGAGGCTACCGTATTAAAGTCTTCGCCAGCCAAAATCCGGTTGCGGAGGGCCGTGATCTTTGCATAGGCCGTAACGGTATCGACGGGTGCCGCATCCGGCTTGACCAGGACAAGAATATGTGAAGCCCTCACTTCTTCACCCAGGCGCTGATAGGCTTCACGGGTAAGACGTTCAATATCCTCTTTGCGTGCCTGATATGGCTTACGTACCTCCTCGCGGTATGATTGAAATTCTTTCCTAAAAGCACGTGTCGTGTCCAATCCGCGCGCGCGCGCCTCTGTAACCTTCAGCTTGAAATTGACCAGCAGGTCGAGATAGTTATTGATCTTTGATTCAGTAAAGTCCTCTGGCTTGAGCGTGTTCTTCTTATAGAGATAAATGAATTCGCCGGTGGTCACTGGTTCATCCTTGACGGTAAACAGGACCCTGTTCTCTTCGGAGGATTTGTTTTGCGCTTGTGCGGAACCAAGCACAGCCATCAACAGGATAAAGGGAACGCTTCGCACGAATTGTAAGGTTAAAAACGTGCAAAAATACGAGTCTGGCAACGGATAGCCAAAGATTGCTTTATCCCACTTTCTTGGTGAGGACGCACACATTACGACCATTTCGGTGAACGTAGGTAACGCTGTCCATGATTGACTTTACCAGGCGGATGCCCAATCCACCTTTGCGTTTAGTGTGAATAAGATTATTAATGGCCGGCTCTTCAAAGCGATTGATGTCAAACATTTCTCCTTCGTCCATAATCTCAAAAATCAGTTGCCCCTGTGACTTTGTTTCGATGTGCACTTCAAGCACATGGTCTGGATTGCACTGGTGAGCATGGATCATCAGGTTAGAACACATCTCATCAAGCGCTAGAATAATTTCATTGAGCACTACATCAGACACGACAGTGCCTCGCAATGATTTCCTTACGAAATCACGCACCCCTTTCAGGTTTTCGAGACTGCAGCCGATTTTATACTGATAATTCATTTGCCAATTGCTTAGCCTCCTGCTTGGTCACCCGGATATGCAACAAGTCCGCCAGACCCAGGATCTGAAACGTATTCGCCACCTTCTCCTTCATACCAAACAACACCATCACAATCTTCTTTTCCTGAAACTCTTCGATATAAGACATAAAGACCCCCAACCCGGCGGAAGAAATATATTCTAACGCACTACAGTCAATCAGAATCTTCCTCGCTCCCTCACCCACACTCTTGGCAATCGCCAGGTCCAACTCAATGGAGGAACTGGCGTCGATTTCACCCACCACTGCCAGTAGTTCGGTTCCATCTTCCTGTAATCGCTTGATGTGTACCATAGTATTGTAACGAGGTTGGTTGGTATTGGTTGATCTAACTTTATTTATTTGAATTTTACAATAAGAACGGTATAGTCATCGTCTATCTCTTCGGTCCCCGTGTATTCATACAGTTTTTTGATCAAATGATCCTGAATTTCACGCGGGCTTCGGATGGCCACCTCAGCAATGGTGCGCCCGAGCAATTCCAGTCCAAACTCCTCACCCCGCGGGCTCTTGGCTTCGGTAATGCCATCGGTGTATAAGACCATGACGTCGCCGGTTGCGTAAGAAAAACAGTTGGCTTCGACAATCTGTTCATACTCCTTTCCTTTCACCATGCCCAGAGCAGCACCCTTGTCAACCAGGTATTCAGGTTTGGAGGTGGCAGCACGGTACCACAGCACTGGACAATGACCTGCGCGTGAATAGAATATCTTTTTGTCGCGGGTATCCACCACAAAATAAGTGGCTGAAATAAATGAACCGCGCTCCAGGCAATACCGTAACGCCCGGTTTGCCCGTACCATGAACTCCTTGGGATCAAGACCTTGCTGGGCAAGGCTGTGGAAAATCCCCTTCATCTGAGACATGTGAAACGCCGCAGTCGTGCCTTTGCCCGATACGTCAGCGATGATCAACCCGACCTGGTGATCATTGATACGCAACGTGTCGTAATAGTCGCCCCCGACTTCGTCCGCTGATTCAGAAAAAGCAGCCATTTCAAAATCAGCATCCGTTTCAAGCCGATTCGGAAGCAAACTCTTCTGAACAGTCTTGGCGATTTTCAGCTCTTCTTTGTAGCGCTCATTTTGAATGGCCTCGCGCAACAGCCTGAAGTTTTCGATGGAAATACCGGCCTGGTTGGCGAAAGCCGACACGATCTGCATCATCTCTTTGTTAAAGCCGTCTGGCAACTCTTTAAGCAGTGCCAGGGTGCCTATTCGCTCGCCTTTCACCTGAACAGGGAATGCCATCAAGGACCGATACCGCGTTCCCTTCAGGCTACGAAGGTGATCTGATAAGTTGCGTGTACGGTCACTGCCCTGATCCAGGATGCCTTTGATGTTCTTGTTAACGAGGTGTTCCTTGATCCGGGCGGCCTCACCTTCCGTTATCTGATAGGTCTGAAGTCTCGATTGCTCCTGCTCACCCTTGATCTCCAGCCACGCCGCATCTGCAAATACAGAGCTTACCGAGCTTTCAAGTAAAATCTTATAAACACTCTCTTCATTCTGTTCGGTTTGTACCGACTGACTGATGCGCTGAAAATTAACTACCTCCTCCAACTTTTGCTCGAATACCGACGAGGTGGGCAGGTTAAAGAGAATAACGAGAAAGGAGAAGATACTATACAGCATCACAAAAGAGTACAGGTACACATTGAATATATGTTCCGGGAAATCCAGAAATACTTCAGTCTGCATCCGGATTTGATCAGAAAAACGATTGACCGTAAACAGGAAGTAGACGAGGTAAAAAAGGGACAACAACAGCAAGAGCAGGCTGGTCCATTTCTGTTTAAAGTTGAGGTAAGCTACCCACTTCATGTTAGCCGATAACACCAGGGCCAGCAAGCCGGTAACAATACTGATGGTGGTGAGGATCCACTCATCGATGGGAAAGCGGAGGTTATCAGATAACAACACGAGCAAGAGGGCCAATTCAAATACCAACCATCCGCGGATCAGCCACTTCGACTTTTGGTAGAGAATCAATCGCTTCCAGCATGTCGCGGCAGCTACGAGAAAGCTGATCAACAATCCCAGGTTGATCAGGTATTCGATGTCCAGAAAAAATACATTGGATGCCAGGCTCGTAGCGCCCAGCAAAAAATCGAGCATCCGCAGGGCCAAAGAGATCACTATGGCCACAAGGCCTGTAGCAAAAACACGCCACAACAAGTCGGTAAAGTTGAGCGATTCATCCCGCTCAATCTTGAGTTTGTAGTAATAG
The DNA here is from genome assembly GCA_003504855.1 of Cytophagales bacterium. GTDB lineage: Bacteria > Bacteroidota > Bacteroidia > Cytophagales > Cyclobacteriaceae > ELB16-189. The sequence continues at coordinate 466 of DNZD01000383.1, read as the reverse complement.
TAGAGACCGATTACATACAGGTCAAGCATCAGCCTGGGTAACCAGGGTGAGTCAGCTGTAAGTCCCTTCAGTTCGCTAAAAATGACGGTAACATCAGAAAATACCATCACCAGCCAGGCAGCGGTGGCTGCCAGAAAGGCCAGGCGAATAAGTGCTTTCGTCTTCAAGTAATAAGAATCTGCATTCCCTGAGGAATGTGCTAAGATCGGAAAGTTTTGAAATTACTTGCGGCTATAGTTGGGTGCCTCCCGCGTGATGGTGATATCATGCGGGTGACTTTCCGTCACACCTGCTGCGGTGATTTTTACGAACTTCGCCAACTTTAGTTTCTCAATGTTTTTGGCGCCGCAGTAACCCATACCTGCTTTAAGTCCACCCACCATTTGAAACAGTACTTCAGAGACCAACCCTTTGAAGGGCACCCGGCCTGAAATTCCCTCGGGCACCAATTTCTTGATGTCCTCTT
>DNZD01000123.1 GCA_003504855.1 Cytophagales bacterium | reverse complement strand
CTTAAGGGAGGCAATCTGGATCTCGCGGATTTCTACGTCCTTGTTGATCTGAAATGATTCCTCCTGCTTGCTGCGCTGTTCGTTGCGCAGGGTGTCTACATCAATCTGTAGTTGATTGGTAGAAATCTTCTGGGCATCATATTCTGCCTTGATGCTTTCTGCCTTGGCTGCAATCTCCTGCAGAATCAGGTTGGCTGACTGCTCTTCGGATTGCAGACTCTGGATGGCGAATGCAGCACGCTCGTTGCTTTTCTTGTCCTGGTCAATCTGGTCGCGAAGACTGGCAGCGCGGTCATTCAGAAAACGGAGGCGCTCATTATTGATCTGCTTCTCGCTTTCGCGTTGACGAATATTGGCAACGTGATCGTTGATGGTCTTTTGACGTGTTGAAAGGGTCTTTTCCTTGGTGATCAGTTCGGCCTTCTCATTCTCAATCGATGCCTCTTTCTCGGCGATGGAAGTCGTCAGGGAAAGCTTGCGGTCATTCTCAGCATCAATTTGCTGGTTGACGTTATTGAATTTCTCTTTCTGCTTATTCACCACCACTTTGGCCAGCAGAATGCTCTTCTCTTTGTAGTCTTCTTTAGCCTTGTAATAAGTCTCAGTTTGCTTGGCCTGCTTTTCCAGGCTTTTCATGTTCTTCTCAATCTCAAACAGCAAATCATCTACGCGTTCGAGGTCGGCGTCCGTATCTTCGAGTTTTTTGAGGGTCTCCTTCTTCCTTTTCTTGAATTTGGAGATACCGGCTGCTTCTTCGAACAGCATGCGGCGTGAGTTATCACGATCGTTGAGCAGGTCGTCAACCATCCCCAACTCAATAATGGAGTAGCTGTTGGAAGCCACGCCAGTATCCAGGAATAGATTGGTAATGTCCTTCAAGCGACAGGTTACACCATTGAGCAGGTACTCACTTTCACCAGAGCGATACAACCGACGGGTAATGGTTACCTGTGAATACTCAGTAGGGAGGAGGTTCTTGGTGTTGTTGATGGTCAGGGAAACCTCTGCCATTTGCAACGGGGAACGCTGGTTGGTTCCGTTGAAGATAATGTTCTCCATCTTCTCCGAACGCAAGGCGCTGGTTTTCTGCTCTCCCAGCACCCACCGGATCGAGTCAACAACGTTGGATTTACCGCAGCCGTTTGGCCCTACAATGCCGGTAACCCCTTCATCAAAATTGATGACGATTTTATCTGCAAAACTCTTGAATCCCTTGATCTCTAACTTGGATAACTGCATTCTCTACTGATCTTATAAGGCCTAAATAAAGTTGGCAAAGATATAAGGAAATATGAATCACCGTCAGCCTTTTTTCGGCCTTCAAGCATCACTTTAAGTAAGGTGCTGACAGGCACTGCAATTCAAAAAATACTTCCAAAATTTGGAGGCCATCAGGCTCAGCAGACCCGCAATTTTTAGGTACTTTTGAAAACATGGAAATCAAAATCATTGTCTGGATCATCATTGGCCTGATTTATATTTTCAGCCGGTCCAAAAAGAAGCAAACGCCACCTCCAACACCGACGCCTGAGGCCGGTAGCGATGGTCACAGGCCGATGACTTTTGAGGAACTGCTCCAGGAAATTCAGCAGGGCAAAAAGGTAGAAGAACCTGTACCTGTACCTGCACCTGTGGTGGTGCCCAGGCCCATGGTTCAAAGTACCTATGCTGAACCCAAGCCTTTGGAGGATGTGGACTATGACTACCGGAAGCAGGACAGGATCTATGAGATCTATGATCAGGCCACCCGCGAAGCCTTCCAGCGACCATCCCTGGAGGAAACAATGAAGTTGGAAGACACCATTGTTCGTTATAAGCAATTCAAGTCTTACGAAAAGGAATCCAGGCCAAGCCTCGCCCGTCAGTATGCCCTTGAACTCAGGGACCCGACCAATTTCCGCAAGGCATTCATCATGAGCGAGATTCTCAACCGGCGGTTTTGACCCCCTGCAGGAATTTCATGGTATCAATGCCGTCAGCGTAGTCGTCTACAGCTGGCCACTGTGCGGTGCCAAACGGAATACTGCCTGGGTACCAGGCTTGGGCCGAAACAATCACCTGAATCTTTTTCTTCTCTTCTTCCAGTCGTTTTCGCAACGCATCCTGACTGTTGTAGCGCTCATAGAATACGGTGGCTACCGGAGACACCAATTGATCACTTTCTCTGAGTAGTACAATTTCCCCGTCAAGGAATTTTGATTGATTCAGCAACAACAAGGATTTCTGATAGTCGTAGTTGTTGGCGTACTTATGATGGTCAATGACGGCCGCATAGGATTTCCAGGAAGTGAGTAATTGAGCAGGATCAAAATCCTGTGGGATGAAAATCTTGGATACGCTGCGGCACCCCAGCCCGAAATAGCTAAAGATGTCGGCGCCCAGTTGAACAAACTCGGCTTCAGGTTCTTCACCAACGATCACGGCACACGAAGACCGGTTCTTTCGGATGATATGGGGGATTCCGCGAAAATAGTATTCAAAGTACCGCGCCGTGTTATCGCTTCCGGTGGCAATCATGGCGTCGGTATGATTGAGCCGGTCAGACCATTCCACCCTTGCGGTTAGTGCCGGGTCTATTTGACCGAGTTGTTGATGGATGAATTTCAGGAGGACTGTATCTGAACTGCTTAGCTTGGCCTTGAGGTGGTGACCGGCCAGCAGAACACATAGATAGTCGTGAAATCCAACAGCCGGAATATTGCCCGCCATGGCCACGCCGATAGTAGCAGGCGCCTTGGGTTCAAGGGGATATCGGCGGGTCCAGGCCGATAGTATATCGGGTTCCAGTAGTTTGCAGATTCCATCCAGGGCCATGTTAACGCTTTCAGCTGTGAACCAGCCATTTTCATTTTTGGCGGCCGAAGCCAAGGCAGCCCGCTCTCTGCTGTCCATGGTTTGCAGGGCATGCCGGAGTTTCACAAAAGCCTCAATTCTATCAGACTGTAGCATAACGTTGAACTTTCGGCCGGCGCGTTTGTTTTGAGAGTTGTTCAAACGGCCGTATTTTTGCGGTCAAAATTAGGAGAAACGAGCACAGCATGGCGATAAAGATTACAGACGAGTGCATTAATTGTGGAGCTTGTGAGCCGGAATGCCCAAATACCGCCATCTATGAGGGGGGCAGGGAGTGGACGTGGGCTGGTGGTACCAAACTCACGGAGGTAGCTTCCGATGGAGGTTCAAAAGTGGACGCAAAATCTCCCCAGGCACCCGTTTCGGATGAGTTCTACTTTATCGTGTCTGGCAAATGCACCGAATGCACCGGGTTCCACGAGGAGCCACAGTGTGCTGCAGTATGTCCGGTAGACTGTTGTGTACCCGATCCTGATCATGTAGAAACGAAGGAAGTGCTAATGGCCAAAAAGGCATACCTGCACAACGAGTCGCTGCAGTCCTGAAGACTATCTCATTTTTGACCGCTTAATCAGGTAGGCCTGCAATACGGTAAAGAAATCCGTGTTGGTATTGGCAGAGATGAAATCAATCTTTAATTGATTACACTTTAATTTTAGCATGCGGTGAAATTGCTGCACCGATTGCTGATATCGATCCCGGATTTCAGCCGGGTTTAACCGAAGTCGTTCGCCACTCTCGAGATCGACAAATTCATAAGGCTTCTCGTCAAACCGGAACTCGAGTTCGGTATCATGGTCACTTACATGAAACAGCAGCACCTCATGGCGGTTATGTTTCAGGTGCTGAAGTGCTTTAAAGACTTCTTCCTGGTCTTCGGCATTCTCAAACATGTCGCTGAACACGATGACCAGTGATCGCTTGTGAATTTTCTCTGCCACCTCATGCAAAACAGGGGCTACGCGTGTGGTCTTGAGCAGGGGCTGTTTGTTCTCCAGTTTCTTTTCGAGCAGTGTGTACAGTTTATCCAGGTGCGATCGGGTGGACCTGACCTGTGTGAGTTCATCGATTTTGTCTGAGAAGAGGCAAAAGCCCACAGCATCGCGCTGCTTGTGAAGCAGGTAGGCGAGGGCCGATGCAGCATAGGCACTGAAACGCAGCTTGGCCAGCGTTTCGGGTGGGTAGTACATGCTCGCGGAGGTGTCCAGCACAATCAGGCATCGCAGGTTGGTCTCTTCCTCATACTGCTTGGTATACAACCGATCAGTCCGCGCATACACTTTCCAATCCAGGTGCCGGGTGCTTTGGCCCTCATTGTAAAGCCGATGTTCCGCAAATTCAACCGAAAATCCATGGTATGGTGATTTGTGCAGACCCGTAATAAACCCCTCCACCAATTGCCTGGCAAGCAATTCGAGGCTGGAGGCAGGGCTCAGATCAGTCAGTTTAGTGCTCAATGGATCTTTCGGACTGGCCGTTTTGGATGAGCCCGGAGTCCAAAAATAGGCGCTTATAATCGGATTTTATGACCCCTTGTTTGCAATATTTTTGCAAACCACTATCTTCGGTGATACCAAAACCCTTGATAGCTAACCTAAACCTTTGATCTGTGGACGAGCAAAAGAATGGCAGAGATGAGATCTTCTCCGAGAAAGTAAAAGCAGGCAAGCGGATCTATTTTTTCGACGTGAAGTCGACCCGTTCAAATGACTACTACCTGACTATCACCGAAAGCAAGAAGCGGTATAACAAGGATGATGAAGGATTCACGTACGAAAAACACAAGATATTCCTATATAAGGAGGATTTTAACAAGTT
>DNZD01000015.1 GCA_003504855.1 Cytophagales bacterium | reverse complement strand
TGATGGCCCTATAGGCTTCCTGATTGGCGTCCCGGGTGAAATTGTCGCGAACACCTGTAGTGAGATAACCCAGGTGTGCGGGCGGCAGTTTTTGGTTGGCGATTTTTTCGAAGTCAAAAATATTGATGGCATCCGATGCCTTGGTGATCAGGTCCTCCAGGGAGGGAGTTGCAATAGTGGTCTTTTGTTCCGTCGGTGTGCACCCCAGGCTAAGCAGGGGACTCCCCAGTAAGAACTTGAGCAGCAGGCGACGGTGTTCCATGACAGAAGGTTGCATAGGGTAAGGATGATTACGAATATACTGATTTGAACCGTTGTGGAACTCAAAGAGACACGCCACGCTTCCAGGGAATAAAATCGTATTGACGCAGTTGCACGGCTTTTGGGATCTGTTGTCCGCTGGCAACTGCGATGAGATACTCCAGAATTTCTTCTCCGACTTCCTCAATAGTTTTTTCGCCTCGGATCACGGCTCCGCAATCAAAGTCAATGATGTCGGGCATCCTTTCGGCAAGCCGGCTGTTGGTAGAGAGCTTGACCACATGCGAAACCGGGTTACCGGTGGGCGTCCCCAGGCCAGTAGTGAATAGTATGATTTGCGCTCCACTGCCGGTGGTACCGGTTGTTGACTCCACATCGTTACCAGGTGTGCACAGCAAATTAAGCCCTGCTTTGCGAAGGTAGGTACCATAGGGCAGCACATCGGCAACAGGTGCTGTTCCCCCTTTGCGTGCCGCTCCGGCTGATTTCATGGCATCGGTAATGAGCCCATCCTTGATGTTACCAGGTGACGGGTTCATGTCAAAGCCCGAACCCGCGGCCACCGCTGCCCTGGAATAGGCCTGCATCAGATCGATAAACCGTTTGGCATCTGCAGGCTCCTGGCATCGGTCAATCAGATTTTGTTCTACACCACAGAGTTCAGGGAACTCTGACAAAATAGTGCTGCCACCCAGGGCCACCAGGAGATCGGATGCGTGCCCGATGGCAGGATTGGCGGATATGCCAGAGAACCCATCCGACCCGCCGCACTTGAGGCCCACGACGAGTTTGCTGAGCGGAGCCGGCTTTCGTTGCAACTTGTTGGCTTCCTTAAGCCCGGCAAAAGTCAACCGGATAGCTTCCTCCATCAACGCCTGTTCAGTGCCAGCTTGCTGTTGATCCAGAATAATGACTGGCTTGGTCCTGTTCGGATCCAAGTCACTAAGTTTCTTTTGTAAGATGTTAATTTCCGCGTGCTGACATCCGAGGCTGAAGACCGTTGCCCCGGCGACATTGGGATTGTGGATATATCCGGCTAACAAGGAGCAGAGCGTATCCGCATCCTGTCGCGTGCCTCCACATCCTCCTTCATGCAAGAGTGTTCTGATGCCATCCACCTGTGGGAACAATCGTTTTCCTGATTTTTGGGGGAGTGCAGTTGATGAGGTAACTACCTGTAAGTGCTCGCCGACCAGGTGATTGACAAAATCAGCATACCGGTCTTGTTCCTGATAGCCCAGCGCAAGTTCCAAAGCCTTGCGCATATGTTCGATGTTTCGGTTCTCCCAGAATACCAGTGGCACCAACAGCCAATAGTTTGCAATTCCAACCTGCCCGTCAGCGCGATGGTATCCCAGAAAGGTGCGATCCTTCCACCGGCTTGTATCGGGAGTTATCCAGGAGTATGTTGAGTCTTTGAGGTAGTAAGGACTGGCTTCGTGATGCAGGTTATGTGTGCCAATGGCTTCTCCGGATTGAATACTTCGCGTCGTCTTACCGATAGTTACTCCATACATGGTCACAATAGCCCCGGATGACATATCATGCATGGCCACTTTGTGTTTAGCCGGGATACTTCCTTTGATGGTGTAGGTGACCCCGTCACAGGAAACGGCGTCACCTGCCAGCAGGTCAGTCAATGCGACTAAAACATTGTCATTCGGATGAATCCTGAGTACCTGGCTGGACATGGGACTATTGTTGCTGACGAAGTAACGAAAAATTCAGGGTATGTGAGAAATTGTAAAGTTTGTGGATATTGTATTTCTGATGGAATCAAGAAAAATAGTCACGCTCGGTGAGGTCCTGATGCGTCTCTCGACACCCGCATCGGGCCGATTGGTAAATGCGCACCAGCTCGACATAAATTATGGAGGCTCTGAGGCCAATGTTTCCGTTGCCTTGGCGTCCTGGGGCATACCCTCAAAACATGTTACCCGGTTTCCGGACAATGAACTTGGTATTGCTGCCAGTCGGTCTTTGCAGCAGGCGGGCGTGGACCTCCAACATTGCGTAACCGGCGGGGAGCGGATGCCATTGTACTTTTTTGAACCCGGTGCCGGAGAACGATCCGGGAGGATCATCTACGATCGATTTAATTCCGCATTTTCCTGTATCGGCCATGGGATGATTAAATGGGACGAAGTGTTTCGTGATGCTTCCTGGTTTCACTGGGGCGGGATTACACCTGCGCTTTCTTTAGGTGCGTTAGAGGTCTGTCAGGAAGCCCTGAATACCGCCAAGTCACGGGGCATGGTGATATCCGCCGACATTAACTACAGAAGGAACCTATGGCGATACGGAAAATCAGCCCGTGAAGTGATGCCGGGTCTGATGGAAAAATCAGGCATTTGGATCGCAGGTGAAGAAGACCTGAAAAATTGCCTCGGCATTAGCTCATCTTCTTTTGAAGATGCCTGCGCCCAGGCCGGTAAGTTGTTCTCTGGCCTTACCGGAATCGGATGGATTAAACGCGAAGTTATCTCCTCCAGCCACCATCGCATTCAGGGATTGTGGTGGAACAGAACAAGTGTAAAGGCATCACGTCTGATGGAACTAAATCCTGTTGTTGACAGAATAGGTTCCGGAGATGCTTTTGCAGCCGGGTTGATTTACGGCCATCATCAAAAATGGGAGGAACAGCAAATGATTGATTATGCGACAGCCGCCTGCGCTTTTAAACATACCATGTCCGGGGATGTGTTGATGGCTTCTGTGGAGGAAGTGGCAGATCTCGCACGGCAGCAAAATATTGGAAGGCTATTGCGCTAACCATGAATAGCCCGCAACAAT
>DNZD01000229.1 GCA_003504855.1 Cytophagales bacterium | reverse complement strand
AGTTTCAAGTGTTGGGCCAGGCTTCCCTGAATCCAATCGGGTCCCTGAATCGGTCCCCAGATTTCGCATGCATCCTCCGTTACGTTGGCGATGCAATTCAGCGGCTCCATACAGGAATGGGATTCGTAGGGTGTTTCATACAGTGCTTCTACTTTCTTAGTAGCCTTGGTGAACGCACCCGCAGCATTCCCCTTGGTACGGAAGGAATTCATGTCGCCCTTGACATCTTCGCGCATCTTGTTGTAGAGCAACTCGGTGTTGTGATATTCAAAGCCACTGTCATCCCAGGTTACTTTCAATGCATTGCGACCCTGCATGGCAGCCCATGTCGACGTGGCTACGACGGCGACACCTTCAAGCATGTCACCGAATACGTCGCGATTGACCTTGAGCACCTGCTTTACACCCGGTACCTTCAGTGCGGCGGCATCATCGATGCTTTTTACTTTTCCGCGGAAGCGTGGGCTGCGTTCGATCACGGCATATAGCATGCCGGGCAATCTTTTGTCGAGTCCGAAGATGGCTTTGCCATTGGTCTTATCAGGCGTGTCTTTGCGGGGAAGTGGTTTGCGCAAAATTGTATATGACTTCGGGTCCTTGAGCGCAACATCTGTCGGTACTTCTAATTTAGAGGCCTCAACAACAAGTTCCCCATAACTGAGTTTCTGTCCATTGCCCGAATGAATGATGAATCCATTTTCGGCTTTGCATTTCCACCGATCAACATTCCATTTGCGCGCAGCAACTTCTTTAAGCATCTCACGCGCTGTTGCACTGAGCTTCAATAGTTTTTGATATGAGCCCCGAATGGTGGAGCTGCCTCCGGTTACCTGACTCCCGTATTTTCTTCCATTGCCCTGTGCGAAGACAATGTTGATCTGATCCATGCTCACCTCCAACTCTTCAGCAATAATTTGAGGAACAGACTGAAATGAACCTTGTCCCATCTCAGCACGGTGATTGGTGATCGTGACCTTGCCTGTAGTATCAATACTAATCCACGCGTTGAGATCGATGGTTTGTGTTTCTGGCGTCAGTGCAGTAATTGCATCTTCGGCATGCGCTTCATTCAACCAGGAGATACCCAGGGTAAGGGCTGCGCTGGTCATTCCGGATACCTTGATAAAGTTCCGCCGGGAAATATGGGTATTTGTCGTTTCCATGATTGCGCTTATTTAGAAGTTGATTTGGCCATGATGGCAGATGCCGTCTTGATTGCTTTGCGAATGCGTGGATAAGTTCCACACCGGCAGATCAATCCTTGCATGGCCGTATCAATATCCTGGTCAGTCGGATTGGGGATTCGTTTAAGCAATGCGGTGGCCGCCATAATTTGACCACTCTGGCAATAGCCACACTGGGGTACTTGTTCCTGAATCCAGGCTTGCTGCACCGGATGCGAAGTGTCCTGTGAAAGACCTTCAATGGTGGTGATCTTTTTGCCGGCTACTGCCGATACGGGTACGGAACAGGACCGAACCGGAACACCATCGAGGTGCACCGTGCAGGCGCCGCACTGTGCAACACCACATCCATATTTTGTTCCGGTCAGCCCCACCAGATCCCGGATCGCCCAGAGTAGGGGCATTTTCGGGTCGGCGTCTACGGTAAACTTCTTCTCATTGATGGAAAGTGTGATCGCAGCCATAGGCAAATATTTATGAATTATAAAAATAAGAAATGTCAGCCCAAAACAGGGCTTCATCACGAATACATCGGAGAACGGCTTATTTTTGGGATATGAGGTGGATATGGATCGTTGTCAGCTTCTTTGCTTCGCCAGCCATGGCGCAGGACATCCGGGTTGAGATTTCAAAAATCCGGCATCGGGAAGGGGAACTGGTTGTAGCCATTTTCGACAATCAACAGTCTTTTCTTAAAAAACCCTTTCGCGTAGTCAGGCTGCAGCCTGTTGGCGACAAGGTTGAGACAATCATTACGGGAGTGGCTCCGGGTACCTACGCCATTTCCGTTTTTCATGACCGTAACCAGAATGATATTCTCGACAGCAACGTCCTGGGCATTCCCCAGGAAGGATTCGGGTTTTCCCGCAACGTGATGGGTTTCTTTGGACCGCCTTCGTTTCAGTCTGCAAGATTTGACGTCGAAAACGCGGACGTAACATTGGCCATCACACTCCGGCATTATTAGTTCAGGGATATTGGTGCAATTCTCGTCCGTTACTACCGCTCCAAGTACTCCTTTTGTGCTATTTATAACCCATTTAGTCGGATGGTTTGCTTGAGCCACCTTATTGGTTCTATTTTGGCAGTCTGTTTGTGTCAGGTAAGCGGAACCGGGCACTAACTGTCCACCCAAGGCTATGCAATTTCGAATTATCTGTCTTCTGAGCGGATTGCTATTCGCTGTTTCTGTGCACGCGCAGGAATGGAAGGAAAATTATGCCCAGGGTGCAGCCTCCTATCAATCCGGAGAACTGCAGGAAGCTTTTCGGTTGACCGAGGCCGCCCTCAACCAATACAGGGCCAGCGGCGGCGAGGCCAATGCCAACATGGCTGCCATCCTTCGTCAGTTATCCAACATATGTTATGCCGATGGGCGATTCAACGAAGGACTGAACTTTGTTGAAAAGGAATTGGCTATCCGCGAGGTAAAGAAAGACACCACGTATGCTACTGCCTTATTGAATCAGGCCCAGTTCTTCCGGCAGCTGGGCAGCCATGCCCATGCGATTGAAGTGTTGCAGCGGGTTGAAAAGATTTTTGGGGAGTTTTATCCGGCTGACGATGCCCGCCTGACAGACGTGGCCATTAACCTGGCCATCAATTACTATTTGCACAACGACTTACCGGGTGCATCTGCCATCTACGATAGAATACTATCCGGCCTCGACAACGAGAAGATTGACCTGGATGACCGCCTTGAAGCCTACTACTATTATTCACTGCTGCAGATGGATGCCGGCAAGTCAGCGTCAGCCATCACCTCATTCATGAGCACCCGCGACTTGTACCAGAAGGCCGGGCTGCAGGAGAGTGCCAATTATGCTTTGGTGTTGCTGGGATTAGGACAAGCCTATCAGCAATCCAATCAACACGCTGCGGCGGAAGAAATGTACCGGAAGGCGCAGGAGATTTATGAAAAAGCGCAGGGCAAGGACAATGATTACTTCCAGATTGTTGCGGCTCGGGTCAGCAATTTTCAGAAAGAGGGAAAGTTTACCGAAGCTGATCAACTGCTGACGATTCTGAAGGAGACGCCAGAAGCAAAGACCACATACGCCTTGTCATTGACCAATACAGCAGCCTTGTATCAGGCCCAGGGCGAATACCCCAAGTCAGAAGCGTTGTACCTCGAAGCACTTACCTATTTCCAGGGCGACGACAAGGCGGCTTTGCTTCAGCAAATGACTATTCTCCAAAACCTGGGTGTGATGTACTCGGACAAAGGTGATCAGGAGCAGGCCCTATCTAAACTCCAGGATGCGCGCACCAGGGCCGAGCGGCTCTTTGGTCTTTACGACCAGGCGTATCTGTCAGTACTCAATAAACTGGGCGTGGCACTTACACGGGCCGGCCGTACGGATGAAGCAACCCAGGTGTATGCTCAAATCAATGAGATCAGCAAAAAGTTATTATCGCCGCCAACACGACAATTGTTTATGGCAGAGCTGGGTGAAGCAGCACTGGCTATTCGTCTTGGTCAATACACCAAAGCCGATTCGATTTATGGCAACATGATAACTACCTATTATCCTGTTCCGGGTCAGTATGATAACTACTACCTCACGATTGTCAACAGCGAGGCGGCTTCACTGCAAGCGCAGGGTAAGTTGGCTGCTTCACGCGAGATGATGTCCAGGGTGGTTGCTACCACCCGCAGTTTGCATGGCAGAAACAGTCTTAATTATGGTCAGGCCCTGGAGAACATCGCCTTGTTACGGATGCGGTTAGGTGACAATTCACCGGTAAAGGCTGAGCTGGATTCCGCGTTGACTATCTATAAGAACACCCGAGGTGAAAACTCTATTGTCTATGCACAATGTTTGATGAGCATGGGTCGCTATCTGCAGGTAACGGGTGACTACACGGCTGCTGAACCTTACTTGAAAAATGGACGCGACATCCTGAAGCGTACTGCGGGTGAAGAAAGTGCGTTGTATGCCACTTCGTTGAATGCACTTGCCTTGCTGTACCAAACCCTGGGCAACTACAGCGACGCAGGGTTATTACTCGCAGATGCCAGGACAATATTTGAAAGGCGTTACGGAGTTTGGAATGCGGAGTACTCCACAGCTACGCAAAACCTGGCTGCCTTGTATCAATTGGAAGGCGAATTGCAGAAAGCAGAACCCCTGTTACGCCAGGCGATTGATATTGACCGCAAGGTGTCCGGAGAGAACAATCCCCAGTTTGCCATTCTCCTTCAAAACCTGGCAACCCTGTATCAGAAACTCGGACAGCGTGATGATGCGGAGAAAACCCTGAACCGGGCTTTGGAGCTTACGCGCCGCACACTCGGAAACAACCACCCATCGTATGCGACCACCCTCGCCAACCTGGCCGCTTTGTATCAGGACAAGAATGATTTTGTGCAGGCTGAAAAAACCTGGTTAGAGAGCGTTGAATTGCGCAAGAAGGTACTGGGCGAGAATCATCCGGACTACGCACGTTCACTGTTTGGATTGGCTGGTGTCTATCATGCGCAAGGGCAGTGGGAAAAAGCCAGAACCTATTATGAACCTGTAGTAGCCGATTATCAAAAGCAGGTGAAGACCTTTTTTCCCGCGTTAAGCGAAAAGGAAAAAGGAGCATTTTATGCCAAGATCAAACCCGTGTTTGACGCCTACCAGGATTTTTGCGTGCAGTACCTCACGGCCTTTCCTGAAAAGAAGTCCGACATGTTGATCCGGTTGTATGACCTGCAACTTTCCACCAAAGCCATCCTGCTCAACGCGAGCAATAAAGTTCGTTCACGAATTCTGTCGAGTGGTGACCCCGAATTGAAACAGGGATTTGCTGAATGGCTTGCCCTGAAAGAAGAGTTGGTGCGCTTTTACAACTATACCCGCGAGGAGCGCGACCGGCTGTCGGTAGATCTGCCAGCCCTTGAAACCCGGGCGAATGACCTGGAGAAGACCCTCTCACAAAAGTCAGATGCGTTCAAGTCCGGCTTCGACAAGGCAGAGATTCATTGGAGTGAGGTAGCCAGGAGCCTCCAACCGGGAGAAGCCTGTGTTGAAATTCTCCGGGTGAAGAAAAAATATACGGCCGACTCCGTGTATTACCTCGGATTGGTACTTAAGGGGGGCGACCAGGCTCCCGATTTCCTGATCTGGCCCAAAGGCAATCGGTTGGAATCGCGCTTGTTCAAATTTCATCGCAACACCATCAAGTTTCACCTCCGCGACACCAATTCATATGTGCACTTCTGGCAACCACTGAATGAACGGATTGCAGGTACCAAGACGCTGTACCTGAGCTGTGATGGTGTTTTCAATAAAGTCAATTTTAATTCGCTATTTAATGCGTCCACCCACCGGTGGGTAATCGATGACTACACCATTCGCCTGTTGAGCAACACCCGTGAACTGGCTGAAGACCGTCGTGCGGTATCATACACCAAGCGTGCAGCCGTCTTTGGGTTTGCAGACTTCAACCTCGATCTGCCCAATCGAACGGATGCCGTGACAAAGCGCGCACTCGCTTATGGATTTGAAGAAGGGGATATACCCGTTTTGCCCGCCACGGAAAAGGAAATTGATCAGGTAGGGAAGATTCTTCAGGCCAATAATTGGGAAACCAATCTCTTTAAAAAGATGGAGGCTACTGAAGAGAACATGAAGCGCGTGGATGGGGCAGAGGTAATCCACATTGCAACACATGGTTTCTTCCTGTCGGACGTGGATCAGAAAGAAGGTGAAGAGAGCGAACTGCAAAGCAATCCCCTGTTCCGTTCTGGCGTACTGTTGGCCGGAGCAGGTGTTGATCGGGCGTCCCGTCAAAGTGAAGAGGATGGCGTTTTGACGGCCTATGAAGCCATGAACCTGAGCCTGGAAAAAACAGACCTCGTCGTACTTTCAGCGTGTGAGACGGGTTTGGGCGAAATCAGGAATGGCGAAGGGGTTTATGGCCTGCAGCGATCCTTTCTGGTGGCAGGTGCCAACTCCGTACTGATGAGTTTGTGGCAGGTAGATGACGTCGCCACGCAGGAGTTGATGAATTCATTTTATACCTTTTGGCTCGGCGGACAGGAACGCAACGAAGCGTTCCGGAATGCGCAGCTGGCGATGAAAGAAAAGTATGACGCACCTTATTTTTGGGGAGCTTTTGTTCTGATCGGATTATGATGGCATTGCGCCTGTTATTCTTCTTCCTGTTGACAAGTCAGTTGCTGGTGGCACAAACACAACCTCCCGTGACCACTCCCGCGCCATTTGATTCCATGGCGTACTACAATAACACCAAAAAGCCGGCTATCAGCGAACCTGAGCTGATAGAGTATGCTCCTACCATTCAAGCTGATGGCAAGACGGTCATCTTTCAACGCAATGAAAAAGGGAAGAACTATGCGTTGTATGAAGCCAAGATGGAAGGCGACAAGTGGGGGAAGCCCATGTACATCGACAAGATCATCCCTCCGGCCGATTCGATGGATTTGTTCGGTGGCCCCAGCCTGAGCTTCGACGGGAATACCCTCTTCTTTTTCCGTTCGGTGGGCAAGGATGGCAATCACGATATCTTTTATTCACAACGACTTAAAACGGGATGGGCAGATCCGGTTCCCATCGGAGCACCCATTAATACCAATGCCTACGAGGCTTTCCCGTCAGTGTCTGCCGATGGAAGCACGTTGTACTTCGTTCGGCAAAATACCGACGGACCGCAGGACAAGAACCTACGCAAAGAGCAAACCTTTTGCCTGAGTATTTATAAGTCTGTAAAGGGGAACGACGGCAAATGGGGAAAACCTGAGCGATTACCATGGCCGATCAACCAGGAATGTGAGAAAGCGCCTCGTATTATGGCGGATGGCAAGACGTTGATTTTCTCTTCCAATCGCCTGGGAGGAAAAGGCGGATTTGACATGTACCAATCGGTGCTCAATGACCTGGGAGAGTGGTCATCACCGGTTCCGCTCAATTATGTGAATACCGAGAAAGATGACCAGTTGCCATGTATTTCAGCAGCCGGCGATCTGATGTATTACACATATAATAATGTTGACATCTATTCGGTGGTGATACCCCCCTCACTGCGCCAATTCCGCAATAATATCGTTCAGGGTTTCGTCACCGACCGCGACTCGAAGCAGGGCATTGCAGCCGATATAGTGGTGACTGATGCGCTCACCTCTGAGATGGTCATGCAGGTTGACAACAACCCGGTCGATGGGCGTTATACAATCGTATTACCAGCAGGACGGAGCTTCAACCTGGAGTTCAGAAAAGACAATTATTCCTCCTATACCCATGCCCTCGATTTGCGGGGCGTTAAGAAATACCAGGAGCTCGACGTATCGGTACAACTATTCAAGGCGGTCCAGTTGGCATTGAATATTTCCGATAAGGAAATATTCGAACCCCTGCTCGCCGAGGTGAAGGTGAAGGAAAAAGGCCAGAGCACATTCATCCGTGATATCAAGACCAATCCAAAAGACGGCCGGGTGATCATTGATCTGCCGGTGGGTAAGGAGTATGAGATCATCATCTCGGCATCGCACTTTAAAAGTGCGATTATTGAATTCAATGTTAAGGGGTTGGTGATCTACCGAAACTTTGAAAAATACATAGAGTTGCAACCGGAGAAAATTGAGGTGCCGGTCAATGTGGCTGATGTGATGAACAACACCAAAGTGAAGTCGAAGGTGGTACTTCGCAACAAGAGTCGCGAAGAGGTGATCGAAGTGGGGGGCAATACGGTGGTGTCGTTGCGGGCCGGTGACCGGTACGAAATGGAGGTGACCAGTGATCAGGGTTATGCCTTCAGTTCATCGGTGATTGATCTTACCACCGGGGCTGCGCCGCCTCTGGTGGAAGTAAAGTTGCTGAAGCTTGAGGTGGATGCGAAGTTGGCCCTGAGGGATATCAACTTCGAGTCAAATAGCGATAAACTTACGGATGTGTCGTTCCGTGAACTTGAACGCGTCGTGCAGTTGATGAATGAAAACCCCACTTTACGCGTGGAGGTTGCGGCCCACACGGATGATATCGGGTCTGACACCTACAATCTGAATTTGTCTCAAAAGCGCGCCAGGAGTGTGATGGACTATCTGCTGCACAATAAGATCAATGTTGACCGGTTTGTGGCAAAGGGATACGGCGAGTCCCAGGCTAAGGTGCCCAACGACAGCGAGGGCAACCGCGCCATAAACCGACGGGTAGAACTCAAAATTCTGGGCATATGAAAAAGGACCTCTTCTTGATCTTCATGCTCACCCTGCTGCTGTCTGCCGCCCATGCCCAGAAGGTCCGTTATAAGGACTTGTTTCCCCGCTTTGCCGGCATGACCACTCCTGAATTACGCAATGCCTTAAAGGAATACCTGGTAGAAGACCTGGAACATCCCAATGCAAATTTCAGACTGGCGTTGGTGTATGAGCAGAACTATAAGACGGCCGATCCCCTGACCCAATATGCCTTCGCATTGGCCAATGCAGAGCAAGCCAAGCTTCGTTTTCTGAAATCGCGTTTACTGGTAGACGATCGGGAATTGTCCAGAAATAACGAATACTACGCTCCGCTTTATAAAACAGTCGATGCGAAAGGAAAACCTTTTGTGGAGCCGTCGGTGGTAATGAAGAAGATCAGCAATGGTTATGATTCATCCCAATTGTTCCTCAGCAAACTTCCTCCCATCTACGCGAGCTTTACCCGCAGTGTTAATTTCTACGATAAGGCGGTGAAAGCCTTTGCCAAACTCAATGACAACTATGCCAGTCCTGACGATCTCTATCTGTTGTACGATCAAAATGTTGACAAACAACTGGGTCAGCTGAAGCAGGATTTTGATTCAGCCCGGCATTATCTGGATGTGTACAATAAACTCATTACCGCTTATCCGATCGCTTATCACCACCAGCAGTACCACGTCAAACCCATCGTCACCTTCAGACTCGACGGCCTGATTACCCGGATGAATTTCCTGACCGACAACATTGAACTTTGGGACTACGCCACCTGGGTGGATGGCATCCGGAAAGATGTGAATGGAGATATCGCAGCCTTGCGAAATAAGCTGAATGCCAATGAAGAGAAGATTGACGCTTCACTCATGGCGCTCGAGGCACCGGTTGGTCCCGCGCCTTTACCAGTGCGACCCGATAAGCAACTGGTATTCACCCTGAATAATTTTGACAAGCAGTCGCTGGTGCTCGCCTTGCTGGACTACAAGAATTTCAAACAGGATTGGTTGCTGAAATCGCGACCGTTTGTGCCTGACTCCGCCAACCAACTCCGGAACGCCGAAGTATACAGTACACTGCTGTATGCCAACCGGTCTGCAGATACCCTCCTGGAGGTGGTGCGCACACGGCTACAACCGATTAAGATCAGGAAACACCAGGCCTTCTTCGAAAAATACTATGGCACTGCCGATGGATTGAAAAAATTTGCGGTCGACGAGAAGACCATGATCAACACCACCCTTACCACCTATGCAGCAGGCCTTAAGTCCGCGGTGATGACCCTGGCCACCACGGTTGAAAAATCCGATGCTGACAAGATGGTCAAGTTTGGAAGATATACCATTCCTTACGCCGTGGGGACTGTAACACCGGAAGCATTGGCTAAAGGTGATCCGATCAACCTGCAAATGCGAAGGAATTCAGATGGAAGCGTGTACCTCATGGGTATCTATGTGCCGGATAAGAAGGCAAACACAAAGGCGACTTATGTGGCGCGCGTCAATCCGGATGGTAAGCCGGGCTGGATGAAGACTTTTGACATTCGCATGGACAGCCTCAGCAAAGTGCCTGATGCCCATACCCAACCTGGCCCCGCTGTACTCACGCAGGAAGGGGTTATGCTGCTGTTGCGCACGTCACCCATCGTTGAGTCCGCATCAGTCAATACCGTGGTCTATCTCAACGAAAAAGGAGAAGAGAAATTCAAGATCAAACTGAAAGAGCGCAACTACCCCAGGCGACTGTTGTATGTGGAGAAGAGCAATGCATTTGTCCTGTTGCTCAAAGGCAATGCCGAACAGGAAGACTACATCACCGGCGAGCCTATTACCCTGTTATCGATCAATGCGATTGGTGATGTTTCCTGGCGCCGAAATGTAGAAATGGCCGGCACTGTAACCGACCTGATAGGACTCACCGATGGATTTTTGATAGCCGGAAATTATACCATAATCCGTGATCTGACTGGCAAGGAATTCAAGACCAAAAGCGCCGAGGGTCAGTGCAGCCCGTATGTTATCCGGATCGGGGAAAAGGGAGATGTGTCTCGCATTCGGGCCTTTGTTACCAGAAACTCGGTCTACCTGGCCCAGGTAGTAAAAGTCAACGACGGATCTATTAACCTCCTGGGTACCGAAGCCACGCTACCAGCCGGAGCAACCGTGGCCGCGACGCCACCGGAGAAAATAGTCCACATCATGATCAACCGTCTCACAGAAACAATCTACTCAACGTTTTAGGCACTTATCCAACGGACGGGATCGGTTTATTAATCAAAAAGATTTTACTTTGCGCGCCGGTTGGTAGCTTATATCATTGTTTTTACATCACTCGACGGAACACATGGTTGACCTTTCTACACTTTTCCCTTACACCTTCGACAACAAGTATTCAAAACCCGTGGCCTATTTCTCCATGGAGTTTGCCATTGACCAGTCGCTGAAAATTTATAGCGGTGGCCTTGGGTTTCTCGCGGGCTCGCATATGCGGAGCGCCTACGAACTCAAGCAAAACTTTATAGGCATAGGCATCCTGTGGAAGTACGGATACTATGACCAGGAGCGGAACATGGACGGCACCATGAAGGTGAGCTTCATCGAAAAGAACTATTCTTTCCTGACGGAAACAGGGATTCAGTTTCCGATTACCATCCACAACCACACCGTGCAGGTCAAGGTGATGTTGCTCAGGCCCGAGGTGTTCAACACGGCACCGTTATTTTTGCTCACCACCAATATTCCGGAAAATGATCACCTGGCCCGGACCATCAGCGACCGGCTGTACGATCCGCATGAGAGCGCCCGTATTGCCCAGTCAAGTTTGTTGGGATATGGCGGCGCCAGGTTATTGGACATCCTCAACCGGGAAACGCACGTCTACCATCTTAATGAAGGCCATGCACTTCCCTTATGTTTTTACCTGTGGGATAAGTACAAAGATCTCAATGAAGTAAAGCGTCGTGTACGGTTTACCACCCACACACCAGAAACGGCCGGAAATGAGGAACACCAGGTGGGTACACTGGAGGTGATGAGCTTCTTCGACGGCACCAACCGCGAACAATACAACCAACTGGTTGAGCCGGACTCCAAAGTGTTGAATTATACACTGGCCGCCCTGCGTATGGCCAATGTAGCCAATGGGGTGTCACAGATGCACGGCGAAGTATCGCGCGACATGTGGAAGGGCTTTCAAAACATATGTGAGATCAAGGCAATTACGAACGCCCAAAACCATACCTATTGGAAGGACGCCCAACTAGAGAAGGCCTTCGAACAAAACTCCCGTCCGCAGGTAACGGAACGCAAGAAGGAAATGAAGCGGGCATTGTTTGAAGTGGTGGCCAACCAGACGGGCAAGCGTTTTGATGAAAATGTACTCACGATTGTGTGGGCCCGACGCTTTGCGGGATATAAGCGAGCCAATTTGTTGATGCGCGAATTCGAGCGCTTTGTGCGAATCGCCAGCAACACGAAGTATCCCGTGCAATTCATCTGGGCAGGTAAACCTTATCCGGAAGACACCGCTTCAACGCAAATTTTCAATGACATCTACTGGAAGACTCTTCCATTGAAAAACTGTACGATACTTACAGGATACGAACTCAACCTCTCCGCCCTGCTCAAGCGCGGCTCCGATGTTTGGCTGAATAATCCAAAACTGTATCGGGAAGCTTCCGGAACCTCTGGCATGACGGCAGCCATGAATGGCAGCATTAACCTTTCTATCCCCGATGGCTGGGTGCCTGAATTTGCCCAGCATGGCAAAAATTGTTTCTCCATTGAACCAGCCGACAGGGCATTGGCACCGGAAGAACAGGATCGACTGGAGGCCGAGCGCCTCTATGAAATGCTGGAGCGGGAAGTAATCCCCACGTATTATCAGTATCCGGATGCATGGTATGCCATCATGCGCCAAAGCTGGAAGGACGTGCTGACCCAGTTTGATTCGGGCCGGATGGCCGACGAATATTACAACCAGATTTATTGACAATCCCGCTTATTGCAGTTTCTCCAGATCGCGGATCAGAATTCTGCGGCGGTCGAAGGTAATCAGGTTTTGTTCCTTCATCTCATTAAGGATGGTCGTCACCGTTTGACGACTGTTGCCGGTAAGCGATGCGATGTCTTTGTGCGTGAGTTTTGTGGGAATCAGTGTTTCATAGCCTACCTTCTTACCCTTCCACGATGCGGTGTCTTTTAAGAACTCCACAATCCGGGTGCGGGCGTCTTTGAATACCAGGAGTTCCAGTTTGCGTTCCAGTCGGATCAACCGCAGGCCTACCAGCTTGAGCATCTTGAAACTCAATTCCTTATTCTCCCACATCAGTGATTTCAGGTCGTCGATCCCCAATGGACATACCATGGTGTTGTTGTCCATCGCCTGCGCAAAATCCCGCCGCCGTTCTTCGCCAGCGAGGGCGAGTTCACCGAAGATTTCTCCCGAACCCAAAATGGCACTCACCACTTCTTTGCCATCATCCAGGTAGTGACCGATGCGCACACGGCCTTCTGCAATCATATAGATATGTGAAGCTGGTTCATTGGGAAAGAAGATAAAGTCGTCTTTCTTAAAGTGATGAAACGTGTGCTTTTCTCCCATCACCTTCACTTTGTGCGGGCAGAGCACGTCATATAAATCGACGCTTTCAAAGTACCAGAGTGCGGATTCTTTACCCATGATGCAATGTTTCCTGGTCTAAAGTTAATTCTGATCTTTGTGCAAACAGGAAATTCTCTCCATTAAGTTCATGGCATCCCTCATTCTGGCCGAAATCTGGATTTATCCCATCAAATCGCTGGGGGGAATACGGTTGGCGTCTTCCCGGGTAATGCCCAAGGGCCTGGCTTGGGACCGGCGCTGGATGCTGGTGGATGAAAACGGAAGATTTCTGACCCAACGAACCCACCCGGCGTTGTCGGCTTTCAAGCTTCGTCCGCTGGAAGGAGGCTTCCGGGTTACGCACGACAAAAGTTCCATGGATCTAATGCATGATCAGGTACCCGGGGGACCGGTGATGGCAGCTTCTATTTGGGACGATCAGGTAACGGTTCAGGAAGTGGGAGATGAATACAGTAAGTGGTTTACATCACATGCCGGATTTCCATGCCAGCTGGTGGCCTTTGCAGAAGAAAATCCGCGACTTGTGGATCCTCGTTACGCAGTTGGTGAGAATCATGTGAGCCTGGCAGATGGTTATCCGATATTGGTGATTGGGATGGAGTCGCTGAATGACCTTAATCAACGGTTGCCGGTGCCTGTACCCATGAACCGGTTTCGGCCCAACCTGATATTTACCGGCGGGAAGCCTTACGAAGAAGACAACTGGCGTACATTTAGGATTGGGCAGAGCCGCTTTGTCGGTGTAAAGCCTTGCGGCCGATGTGTGTTCACGACCATCGATCAGCAAACCGGAAAAATGGGAAGTGAACCTTTGGCAACATTATCCAGGTACAGAAAATTTGATGGGAAAGTTAATTTTGGACAAAATGTGATCCCACTGGATCATGAAGTGATACAAGAAGGAGATGAAATCAATCAAGAATAAAATACTTTTTGCCGCAATCAGCATCAGTCTGGTGGTGGCAGGCTGCACCCAGCCCGTTGAGCAACTTCCGATTCTCGGGCAGCGCACTGTAGCAGGCACCGATACCATTTACCATACCATTGCCCCATTTCAGTTTGTGGATCAGGACAGCGCCCTGGTGACCAATGCCACCTTTAAGGATAAAATTTACGTCGCTGACTTTTTCTTCACCAGTTGCCGGACCATATGCCCCATCATGAAAACACAGATGTTGCGTGTATACGAGGCGACCCGCGAAATGCCCGATGTATTGTTGTTGTCGCACAGCATTGATCCTGAGTTCGACACCGTGGCCTTGCTTCATGATTTTGCAGCACGGCTGGATGTCACCAGCAACCGGTGGCATTTTGTAACAGGAGTCAAGGACTCTATTTATAAAATAGCCCAAACAAGTTATTACGCCACCGCATTGGAAGACAAGACTGAGCCGGATGGCTTTATTCATAGCGGTGCATTTCTGCTGATTGACAAGAAAAGCCGTATTCGGGGAAAGTACGATGGCACCAAGGAAGAAGATGTCAATCGCCTCATCGCAGACATCAAGCGGCTGCGTCAGGAACAGGAGGTCGCCCGATGAGATACCCAGCCATCGCGGGTCTGGTGTTTATCGGGTTGATGTCATGCCAAACCCGTGACCCAAAATTTCAGCAATACTATGTTGAGGGTGAACAGTTGTACCTGAACAACTGCAGCAATTGCCACCACAAGGACGGCAAAGGGTTGGGCCGCATCTATCCGCCGATTGCTGGATCCGATTACCTGGCAAGACCGGAGGCAGAGATCATCTGCCTGATAAAATATGGGATCAAGGGAGAGATCGTTGTGAATGGCATCATGTATCATCAACCTATGCCCGGGGTGCCCTTGCTTACCGAATTGGAGATTGCTGAAATCACCACGTACATCTACAATACCTGGGGGCAGGAGCGGGGTATGATAACCATTCCAAAGGTTTCGGCCGCCCTGGACAGTTGCCGCCGGCAATAAGCATTTTGTATTTACAGCGGTTTTCTTTTAGTTCGGCTTTTATCGCCTACCATATTTCATGAAACGCCCTAACTACCGGCAGGTAATCTTCTCTATTCTCACCGTTCTGGGCATTTACGGCCTGCTCATGATGCTCTTGCTTTACCTTGAAAAGGGGGAGAAAGGGAGCATGATCAACCAGCCCGAGGATGCCGTGTGGTATGTCGTGGCAACTATTACCTCCGTAGGCTATGGCGACATCGTGCCGGTCACCTATTGGGGCAGGATGGTGGGGCTTGTTTTTCTTCTCTCCACATTTGGTGTTTATGGTTTTATCATCGGTCAGATTGCAAATTTTATGAGCACACTAAAAGAACAAAAAGAACTCGGCCTGAATGGTACCGACTTCGTCAACCACGTGGTGATGATTGGTTGGAATGATTTCGGCCAGTCGGTGATCACCCACCTGGCTGCCGCCGGCCGCCAGGTAGCCGTCATCACCAAGGACCGGTCAAGTATTGATATTATCCGGGAATTTTATCCGGGCGATAACGTGTACACCCTGTACTCCGACTACAACAATTTTGACCTGCTGGAAAAAGCCAAAATACGGGATGCCTCGGTGGTCTTTATTAACCTGAATGACGATACCGAAAAACTGGTATATATCATCAACATCAAGAAGCACTTCAAAGACCTCAACTACGTCGTAACCCTCGACAACGGTAACCTCAAGAATACCTTCGTGAACGCAGGAGTTACGTACGCCATCTCGAAGAACGAAATTTCATCCAAACTGCTGGCCAGCTATATATATGAGCCCGATGTTGCCATTTTCTCTGAGGAAATAATCGCTTATGCCCACGAAGATCATGAGTATGACATGAAGGAATTTTTGATGGCGGGCAGCAACCCGTTTATCGGCATGCCATACGAAAAAGCCTTCTTCGATCTGAAGAAACAATGCAATGTGATCCTCATTGGCATGGTGCGCATCAACGAGGGAAAACGCCACCTGATGAAAAATCCGGAAGGCGGAATCGCCATCCAGCAAGGCGACTACCTGGTGATGCTCATGGACCGAAAAGGACAAGACCGCCTCAAACGGGTATTCCACATTGAAGAAGGCGTCTAAGGCTGCTTCGACGAGTTGAGAAACGTAAACTCAACGTCATTCTTCATATCCACGGTGATCGCTGAATCTTTATTTACCGCTCCTGACAAAATCTGTTTGGACAACTCGTTCAGGATCTCCCGCTGAATTACGCGCTTGAGAGGGCGGGCGCCAAACTGCGGATCAAATCCGAGTTTACCGAGTCGGTCCATGGCCTTTGTTGTCACGGTCAAGGCAATGCCGTTTTCCTGTAGACGCGTAACAATCTGCTCAACCTGGATGGCCACAATCTTGCGGACATCGCCCCGGGTAAGCGGACGGAACATCACAATTTCATCAATGCGGTTGATAAACTCCGGACGGACTGTCTTCCTGAGCAACTCCAGAACCTGATCCTTGGTGGACTCAATCACTTCGAAGTAGTTCTCATCCGTGATCTTTTCAAAATTCTCCTGGATCAGGTGAGCACCGATGTTGGTGGTCATGATGATGATCGTGTTCTTGAA
>DNZD01000330.1 GCA_003504855.1 Cytophagales bacterium | reverse complement strand
GTTATTGGTCCTGGTAATCTGGTGCTATCTCTTGCTTAACCGGGATTCGTTCCGCACAAAACTTGAACAAGTTATTGATCGTCAGATCACTAAGGATGTATACTTTGATGATGTATCGGTTACCCTTTTCCGTGACTTTCCCAACATCACCGTCACCCTTGAACAAGCCTCCATGGTAGGCCGCGGTGAGTTTGCAGGTGATACCCTGGCCCGTGCCGATGAGCTAGACTTTGAAATCCGGTTAGGCAGTCTGTTCTGGGGACCGGAAACGGAACTGAAAAGTATACACTTACGGGCTCCAACATTGAAACTCCGTGTATTGCCCAATGGACATGCCAATTATGATTTAATTGCCTCAGACAGTAGTGATACCACGACCAGTACAGGCACCGGCATGGCCCTGGATGAAGTTCGCGTAAGCAACGGCAACCTGCTATACACGGACATGGGCCGGAAACTGGATGTATGGCTCAAGGACCTCACCTTTTCAGGCAGGGGAGATTTTGCACGTGATGTGTTTGATTTGAAAATGCAAATCATCTCAAACGATTTTACACTCAATTATGGCAAGCTCAGGTATTTCTACAAGAAGGAACTTGAAGTGGATGCCACCCTGGAATTGGATTTCAATGCGCGGCGATTCGCATTCAAACAAAATGATTGGCGCATTAATCACTTCCGGTTTAACATAGAAGGCAGCCTGGCTCAGTTGGAAAAGGGGTATGATTTTGGATTGACATTCGCTACCCAATCCACTGAGTTTAAGAATATCCTCTCACTGGTGCCAGGCGTTTTCATGAAAGATTTCAAACAGCTATCAACGCAGGGTGAGTTAGGATTTACAGGATTTATCAATGGTGCCTGGATTCCGGACCAGAAGCAACTGCCGAGCATGATGGCCAATTTCAAGGTGACGGATGCCCGTTTTAAGATTGACACCTTACCTGATCCCATTGATCACATTCAAATGGAATTTCAGATCAGTAACCTGTATGGCATCCGCGATAGCACCGTATTTGATTTCAAAAACCTCTCCTTTGAAATGCTTAAGCACCGCGTGCAGGGAAGATTCCTCTGGAAAGGTGTAGATCATATTTATCTGGATGGCGACCTGCATGCCGACCTGGACCTGGCTGAACTGGAACGCATGTACCCCATTGACGGAATGGAGTTAAAAGGGGAATTGATGGGTGAAATAAAAGTGAAAGGTCCTCTCGCTTGGCGTGACAGCGTTTTAACTCAGGTGCCTGTATTTCAGGTGCAAACCCGCTTCCGCGATGGCCGGATAAAGTATAATCACCTCCCGGCAGCAATTGACAGCATTCAATTTTACCTGGCGGCCAACAACCCGACGGGTAAACCAGCGCACACCGTATTCGATTTTCAACGGTTGTTTATGAAGTTGGACAAGAATACCATCGGTGGTTATCTCCATGTAAGGGGATATGAAGAGTTGCAGATCAAGTCTGACCTGAAGGCCGATATTGATTTAGCCGATCTGGAAACCATTTTCCCCCTCGAGGGTGTGGTGGCCAAAGGAAAGCTCTCGTTTGAGTTGTTGGCCAATGGCGTTTATCATGCCGCTACCCGTAAATTTCCTCCGGTGAAGGCAACCGTTGAATTGAAAGAAGGTTACCTGAAGACCAATGGATATCCCGAACCGCTCAACAATATCCACTTCAAAGGTGGGGTGATGAATGATGATGGTAAGTTTGCAGACACGCGCCTTACCATCGATCAACTTACTTATACGCTCGAAGATGAACCGTTTGAAGTAAAGGGATCAGTTGCCAACCTGGAATACCTGGACTATGATCTTAAGGTAAAGGGCAGGGTGGACCTGGCCAAACTTACCCGGGTGTATCCGGTCACCGGATTTAAGTGGGAGGGAATCGTTCAAACAAACCTGGAGACAAGCGGAAGACTAAGCGAGGTGGAAGCGGGACGATACGACAATGTTTCTTCTTCTGGCACTTTGTCCCTGGATGGCATTGATGTAAGTGGTCATTCGATTCCTCAACCTTGCCGGATTGATGAGGCTGTATTTTCCTTTACCCCGAAACGGATTCAGCTGGATCGATTTCGCGGAAGATTTGGGAAGAGTAAGGTTACTATGTCCGGTGACATTACCAACTACATGGCTTTTGCGACACGCAAATCGGATCTGGTCACGGCTGACCTCATGCTTCGATGTGATACCCTCGATATCAACCAATGGATGTCCCTTTCCGACACCGCCCACCAGAACAAGCAAATGAAGGTATGGCAAGTACCTATGAACTTACAGGCGACTTTTGATTCTGAAATTGACTACGTTCATTTTGATGATATGCACATCACCAAACTGGATGGATCTATCGGGATACAGGATGGAATATTGCGATTTAAAGAAACAGGCTTCAATACCCTGAATGCGGCGTTTAACATTTCGGGGGACTATAATACGCGGGACATGAATCATCCGGCGTTTGATTTATCCCTGGATATCAAAGAGTTAGATATTAGCCGGGCATACCGGGAAATGCGGCTGGTGCGAGAGTTATTACCCGCCGCCGGAAATGCCGATGGGATGTTCTCGATAACCTACAAGTTGAAGGGTGAACTGAATGATGCGCTATATCCCCGGTATGAGACCCTGATTGGCGGCGGAGAAATGCGCATTGCACATGCTAAAATCAACGGCATGAAGATCTTTGAGGAATTGAGTAAGGCTACCAAACGCCAGGAGGTAAATGATCCGCACCTGCGCGATTTCGTGCTGAGATCTGAAGTGCGTGATAACAAAATCATCATCAAGCCATTTTCGATCAAGGTGTCCGGCTTCGATGCAGACATAGAAGGCACCAGTGAAATGACGGGCGCCATTCAATACATTGTAAAACTTCAACTGTTGCCTTTTGGTATCAAGATCCCATTTCACGTTAGTGGAAACTATGACAACCCCAAGGTGACCATAGGTAAGGGGCACGTGCTTCCACCCCCGGACTCCATAAAATCAAAGTAGCCATGTCATCTTATATTCACGGAACTGATCCCATAGAGCAGGCCCGCCTTTCAAAGCTCAATGAATTGATCAATGCCCGGTGTATCGCACTGATGCCGGTAAAGGCCGGGGACAAGATACTCGATGTTGGTAGTGGCCTTGGACAATTCACACACCAATTGGCCCAACTGACCGGACCCACTT
>DNZD01000037.1 GCA_003504855.1 Cytophagales bacterium | reverse complement strand
CTGCTGGTGCTGGAGGCCATGAAAATGGAAAACGTATTGAAATCTCCAGGGGCCGGCACCATTCGCAACCTGAAGATCAAGAAAGGCGATACGGTTGAAAAGGGACAGGTACTCATCGAATTCTAAATGGAATTTATTTATCTCTTTACAGGCATCGTGATCGGTTTGATCATCGGATGGCTGATGGCTCGCCTGCGAAATCCGGCTGGCAGTGATCAGTTGGCCGCTGAGCAGGAACGGTCCCGGGTGCTTTCTGCTCAATTGAATGACCTCAAGAAGGACCTTGAAATAGCCAGAAAGAGTTTGCTGGAACTTACCACCCGGTTGTCGACAGCCGATGCAAACTATAAACACGCTGAAGACAAACTCCGTCAGCAGGATGAGGTGCGCCGGAAAGAACTGACTGAAATACAAGAACGGTTTGCTGCTCAGTTTAAAAATCTTGCCAATGAGATTTTCGAAGAAAAGAGTCGCAAGTTTACCGAGCAGAATAAGAGCAACATTGCCGACCTCTTGTTGCCGCTGGGTGAGCGAATTCAGGAATTTGAAAAAAAGATTGATACCACCCACCGCGATTCCATTGAGAAGAATGCCGGCCTTTTCAACGAGCTAAAGAACCTGAAAGAGCTCAACGTGCAAATGGGTGAAGATGCCCGCAACCTGACCCGCGCCCTGAAAGGTGATACCAAGACCCAGGGCAACTGGGGTGAATTTATTCTGGAGACCATCCTGGAAAAATCAGGACTGGAAAAAGGGAGGGAGTTTTTGGTCCAGGAGTCGTTTACAACCGTTGAAGGCAGACGACAACAACCAGACGTCATCCTCAATCTTCCAGAGAAGAAACACATCATTATAGACTCCAAAGTAAGTCTCACAGCCTATAATAACTATGTGGCGGCTGAAACCGATGAACAGCGGGCCGGGTATGTTAAGCAACACCTGGCGTCTATTCGTCAGCACATGCGGATATTGTCAGACAAGAATTATCAGAAGAACTATTCTGAAAACGGTCTGGACTTTGTCATCATGTTTATTCCCCTGGAACCAGCGTACTTTCTGGCTATCCAAAGCGATCCTCGTTTATATGAGGAGGCGTTTGACAAGCGCGTGGTCTTTGTAAGCCCGACCCTCCTGCTTCCCTCCCTGCAACTGATCAAGGGGGTATGGCGGCAGGAGTATCAAAACCAAAATGTGATTGAAATCGCGCGTCGGGCTGGGGATCTCTACGACAAGTTTGTTGGTTTCTCAGACGATTTGCTTACGCTGGGGCGCCATCTGGATACGTCCAAAAAACACTATGAAGAATCCATGAAGAAGCTGTCCACAGGCAGTGGTAACCTGGTAGGAAAAGTAGAGCACCTGAAAAAACTGGGGGCCAAAGCCGACAAGACCATTGACCCAAAATTGCTGTTGCGCTCCGAAGATCAACCTGACTTGTTTTCATAGCCCACCTCCGTTGGTCAATCATTCAGGTCCGGTAAGCCCTGAAAAAAAATGGAAAAATCTGTCATCGGGTAGTACCTTAGCCCTGTGATATCCTGCCACCTAAATCATATACGATGAAAAAATTAATCTACGTTGCCCTTGTTGCTATCTCATTTAGCTCTTGTGCCCCCGGTCCGATTGGCGTTTGGAAATATTCAGTTACCGGTACCCCCCAGGGTGACTACAGCGGAAACCTTACCATTTCCAAAGCACCCACCGGATATGCCGCTAAGATGGATGGTACCGGTTCAGAAATTGCATTCAACAAATTCTCCTTCAACAAGAAGACCAAGCAAGCCGACGGCGATTTTGATTTTTCCGGCCTTACCATATTCATGTCTGCCAAATTGAACAAGGACGAGATGAAGGGAAATATGTCCACCAGTGGCATGGAATTTTCTTTCTCAGCAACCCGCAAGAAGTAGAACATGAAGCTCACGTCGGATAACAAGTTGCGCAAACTTATTGTGGTGGGAGACCGGGTGTTGATCCGGCCTGCGAAAGAATCAGATAAGACAGATAGCGGCCTGTATCTTCCGCCGGGTGTATTGGAAAAGGAAAAGATTCAAAAGGGTTATGTCATTAAAGTGGGACCCGGCTATCCACTGCCCATGCCTGCAGACGAAGACGACGTTTGGAAGGGAAAGGATGATCAGGTAAAGTATTTGCCATTACAGGCCCAGGAAGGTGACATGGCAATCTTCCTGCAAAAAGGTGCTATTGAAGTGCAGTACGAAAATCAGAAATATTTCATCGTTCCCCAGGCTTCCATCCTGATGCTCGAACGCGACGAGGAATTATAATGGCAGGCCTTTCCTTTGATGTGCTTCGCGTGGGAAAACGCTATCGCCTGATCAATTATGATGACCGGTATGAATTCGAAATTGAGCGTATTCTCGCCAATGGCGACTTCAAAGTAAAAGATATTCACACCCTCGAACGGTATTTACTTAAAGAGACTATTCGCTTTGGCATGGGTAAAGACTTTGAGATCCGGGAAATCGAATCATAAACACACATTGTGCTGGATATGTCTGGCCAGGTTTCAACCGCGCAAGTAATTGATGCTTCCGCTTTGGCGGAACTGATTAATTCAGCCTACCGGGGTGATTCGTCACGCGTGGGCTGGACCACCGAAGCAGACTTACTCAATGGGGGTCGCACCGACGAAGCAGATCTAGTGGAAAAAATGAGTCATCCGGGTCACCGATTTTTGAAATACACAGAAAGTGACGGATTGTTGGGTTGCGTCTACATTCATGCTGATGGCCACCGGTTGTACCTGGGCATGTTATCCGTGAAGCCCAAGTGGCAAAACAAAGGCATTGGCAAAAAATTGATGGCTGCGTCGGAAGAACAGGGTCGGCTACTGGGATGCCGATCTGTGTATATGCTGGTGATCAGCGAACGTACGGAATTGATCGATTGGTATTCGCGTCATGGATATCGTGAAACCGGCGAGCGCCGTCCATTTCTTATCAACGACATTCGGTTTGGTCTCCCTAAAAAAACGCTGGAATTCATCGTACTGGAGAAGGTACTGTAGGGCATACCAACCCACGGTGTAAAACACACGGGAGAAGTTTCATTAAATTTTGATATTCGTACAAATCCTACTTATGAAGTACTATCTGCTCGTTGCCTTTCTTGTCACTTTCGCAGCCGGTTACGCACAGGAATCTGATCTGCCGGCGGATTTTCTCACCAAAGACTTTCACCAGACGAGGCGTGACCAGTTGCGTGAAAAGTTACCTCCCAACTCCGTCGCTGTTTTTTTCGCCAATCCTGCCCGCAACCGGGCGAATGATGTTGATTATGTGTACCATCAGGATCCGGATTTCTTCTATCTCACCGGATACCGCGAGCCGGGCGCCGTTTTGTTTATTTTCAAGGACACCCAGGTGGCAGCAGGCCAGCAGCCCTATCATGAGATCTTATTCGTCCAGCCGCGCAATGCCTTACGCGAAATGTGGACAGGACGACGCCTGGGTGACGCAGGGACCAAAGATGTGCTGGGATTTCAACAAGCGTTTAACAACTCAGAATTCAGGAAGTATCAGGTCGATTTCAGTAAATTTGATAAGATCCTGTTCTTCGATTTCAAGAATGATGTTCGCGATGACCCCCGTGATTCATCGGACCTGCACGACCTGATCATCCAATTCAAAGGAAAAGTAGGCTACCCCGAAAAGAATGCCCTCAGCCTTAGCCGGGAGCCACAAAAGAATAACCTGGATGTTGCCTCACTGGGCGGGCTGATGGCTGAACTGCGGGGTGTAAAGACGCAGGAAGAAATTGAATTGATCAAGCGCGCCGTCCGCATTTCATGTGTTGGCCAGGTTGAAGTAATGAAGGCACTTAAACCCGGAATGTCTGAGCGTGAAATTCAGGGGATCCATGAGTTTGTATTCAAGAAATACCAGGCCGAAGACTTAGGCTATCCATCGATTGTGGGTGCAGGACACAACGGATGCATCCTGCATTACATTGATAATTACAAACCCATGACCAGCACCAAAGAGCTCATCCTGATGGACCTTGGCGCTGAGTTTCACGGATATTCCGCAGACATTACCCGAACCATTCCGGTGAATGGAAAATTTTCCCCGGAGCAAAAGCTGATTTATGAATTGGTGCTGAAGGCTCAGGAAGAAGCGATGAAGATTTGCAAGCCGGGCACACCCATGCGCGACCTTACTGTGGTTTGTCGTGAAGTCATTAACCAGGGCTTAGCCGAACTCGGTATCATCAAAGACAAAAATGAGAAGAACTCGTATTTCCCACACGGCGTTTGTCACCACATTGGCCTCGACGTACATGACCGGGGCGGGGCTGTTCTTCAAGAAAACAACACCGTGACGATCGAGCCTGGTATTTACATTCCGGACAACTCACCCTGCGACAAAAAATGGTGGGGCATTGCGGTCCGCATTGAAGATGATTACCTGATAACCAAAGATGGTTACATCCATCTCTCTGCCCTGGCTCCCCGTACGGTGAAAGATATTGAAGCCATGATGAAGCTACCAAGTCCACTGGACAACTTTACCCTGCCCGACCTGGATAAGGCAGATAAGAACTAATCAAACTTTCATGAAAAATATATTGTTGCTCTTATTCTTCCTCTCCGTTGGCCTAGCGCAAGCGCAAAATCAGT
>DNZD01000026.1 GCA_003504855.1 Cytophagales bacterium | reverse complement strand
GATTACCCGTCTTGTCGTTGGGCTGCTAGTAACGATTCTCTATACCAGTTCCGTGGTGTTGATGGTGATCATGATTTGGGAACGCGCTACCGGCGAATCGCTCGGAGACAGTCTTTATATCGTATACTTTTCGCTGATCATTACTTTCCTGATTTCATTGTTTCTTCATGGCCGGGAGTTCTTGCTGCGGTGGCGTGCCGCAGCCATTGAGGCTGAACAGTTTCAGAAGGAAAGCGTAAAGGCCCAATATGAGAGCCTTAGAAATCAGGTTAACCCCCATTTCCTTTTTAATAGCCTCAATGCGCTGACGAACCTGGTTTATGAAGATCAGGACAAAGCGGCCCGGTTTATCAAGCAGCTATCCGAAGTTTATCGCTATGTGCTGGAGACCCGCAATCAGGAAGTGGTGTCCCTGGGTGATGAATTGGCGTTTCTGGAGTCTTACTTATATCTGCAATGCATCCGATTTGGACAAAAACTGCAGGTAGAAATTAACTTATCTGGCGTAAGCACACACGTGGCGCCCCTCGCCGTCCAAATGTTGATTGAGAATGCCATCAAGCACACGGTGATTTCAGAACAGGAGCCATTGCACATCAGGGTGTTCTGTGAGGGCAGTTGGATAGTGGTTTCGAATAACCTGAACCCCAAAAGTGTGCTTCCGGAAGAGTCGGCCGGAGTAGGACTGGACAATATTCGGAGGCGTTATGCCCATTTAGGACAGCAGGGGGTCTTGGTAGAAAAGAAGGAAAAGGAGTTTGTGGTACGCTTGCCATTTATAACCTGGGATGAAGATCGTAATCATTGAAGACGAGCCTCAGGCAGTCGATCGAATGGATTCATTGCTGCGGCAATGTGCACCTGACGCTACCGTAGTAGCCAGGCTGGATACCATCAAGGCATCAGTTGCTTGGATCAAGGCGAATGATCCCGTTGACCTTATCTTAATGGATATCCAATTGGCGGATGGTCTCAGTTTTGAGATATTCAATCAAATCGAAGTTCGATCGCCCATCATTTTCACTACGGCTTTCAACGAGTACGCGCTGAAGGCCTTCAAGGTGAATAGTATCGACTATTTGCTGAAACCTATTTCTCCCGAGGATCTCAGGTCGGCTTTGGCCAAGTACAATCACCTGATCGGTGCGGTGTCCTCGCAGAAGATGATGGAAAGCATAGGCAACGCCATGCAAATGTTGACGAAGCGGTATAAGGAACGATTTGTACTTAAGGTGGGAGAGCACCTGAAAACCGTTGAGGTAAAGGACGTCCTTTACTTTTACAGCCAGGAGAAGTTCACCTTTGCCCAAACTGTTGATCAGCGCAAGCACATCCTCGACTTTACCCTTGATCAATTGGAAGGGCTTGTGGATCCTTCGGCTTATTTCCGGATCAACCGGAAGTACCTCGTCGGGTTGGCAGCGGTGCAGGATATGATCAGCTACACCAACAGCCGACTGCGGCTTACCCTGCGCCACAGTGATGATCCTGAGGTTATTGTTGCTCGCGAACGGGTGCAGGAGTTCCGCGACTGGCTGGATCGCTAGAAGCGATTATCTTTGGTGAAATCAACCCCTTGATTTCATATGCAATGCATCAACTGTGGAAATGAGGTAAGTGGAAACTTTTGCGCGCATTGTGGCCAGTCCACCAAGACCCATCGGATAAATTTCAAAGAAGCCTGGCATGACTTCTGGTCCCGGGTATATGGCTTTGATGGCATGATGCCGCGCACCCTCCGCGACCTGACCGTCAACCCCGGCCTGGTTGGACGTGAATACCTGCGCGGGGTACGGGTAAAGTACTATGGCCCGGTCGGCTACTTTTTTCTGATGATTACCCTCTATCTTCTGGTAGCCAGTTTATTAAACGTCGACTTTAAGGACCTGATGGGGAAAGGCAAGAATTTTGTCCCGATAGCCACAGAGCAAACGCGAATTTATCAACTGGCCCTGGAATTTGTTGCTGACAACATTAAACTGATTGCGTTTGCGATTGTTCCTTTTCATGCCATCGCTTCCCGGTACATCTTCTTCCGGCGCAGGGGCCTCAACTTTTTGGAGCATTTGGTCATCCCTTTTTACCTGATGGGTCACGGGTATTGGCTGAGTATCATTTCAGTTACCGTGTATGCCATTACAGGTTCATTATTCTTTAACCTTTGGTTGGTACTGATCCTGATTCCCTATTATGGTTTTGGCTATGCCTCTTTTTTCCCGGAGGGCGGGAAGGTAAAATCGTTCTTTAAAGGCATTGGCATTTACCTGGGTGGTCAATTGATTATGACGGCTTTCATAACAATGATAGCACTTATCGTGGTGCTTATCCTGACGCAGGTCAGTCCGGAGACATTGAATTTTCTCAAACCTTCCCTGAACCGCTGACAGGCCTGATCTTCCTGAAATAGAAGTACAACGGCACACCCAGTGCCGTAAGGAGTAAACCAAACAAGGAGTTGATGATGGGCGTATGGCCACTCAGGTAATTGGTTACGTCGTTGTATAATGTCGTGACCAGAAAGAATATGGTAAAGAGAACGAACAGCATGGGGATGATCGGATAGCCCCAGACTTTGTACGGCCTCGGCGTGTGAGGCATCTTGGCCCGGAGGATAAATATCCCGGCAGCGCTGAGTCCGTAAAAAAGCCAGCTAACAAATACCAACATATCGGTGAGCATGTCAAATGATCCGCTGAGCACCAGCAGACTGGTCCATATGGCGTGCAGGGCCAGGGCATTTCCCGGCGTCTCAAATTTGGGGTGGATTTTCCCCACCCATGAAAAGAAGTTGCCCTGACGCGCCATGGCAAAACTCACCCGCGCGGTAGCCAACACATTGCCATTGGTGGTGCCAAATGTGGACACAATCACCAACAAGGCTATGATGCCACCACCGGCAAAACCAAATGCCTTGGATGTTGCTTCCGAAGCCACGAACGGAGAATGCGCCATTTCATCAATGGGCATCATGTAAACATAGGCAAGCGTGATTAAGCCGTAGATCAGTATTGTGAGACAGAGTCCTATGAGCAGACTGCGAGGTATGTTTCGTTGCGGGTCTTTGATTTCGCCGGCAATAAAGGTGATGTTGTTCCAGCCGTCATAACCCCAGAATGCACCGGAGGTTGCCGCGATGATAGCCAGCATCAGCGGCCAGCCGGCAAAAGCTATGGTGGAGGACGGAGTAAGAATATTGTCCACATTCCCTTTTCCCGATGTAAGAAGCCCAAGAATCAAAAGACCCATGGCAGCCACTTTCAATGCCGTGAAGATCACCTGAATCCTGCCACCTGATTCTGAACTTCGGATGTTCACCCAGGAAAGTAACACGATGACCAGGATGGTCATGCCCTTTACCCCGATGTTTTCGAGTGGATAGATAGTCCCGACGCCGGGCATAAACAGACTCATGCCGTGCTCTATCGATTCAGGAAAGCGCGGCAATACATAAAAGTACTCCGTATAGGTTCCGAGGATGTAAGCAATGGACGCAACGCCTGCGGTGTTGAATACAGCGAATGCAGCCCATCCATACAGAA
The DNA here is from genome assembly GCA_003504855.1 of Cytophagales bacterium. Classification (GTDB taxonomy): domain Bacteria; phylum Bacteroidota; class Bacteroidia; order Cytophagales; family Cyclobacteriaceae; genus ELB16-189. Next base: position 1,359 of record DNZD01000026.1, on the reverse strand, counting down.
AGGCGATGAACTCGCCATACATCTTCTGAAAGAACACGTATTGTCCGCCTGTCTCCGGCATCATGGCCGCAACTTCAGCATTGGTGAGTGCACCACACAGGGTGATTAGCCCGCCAAATACCCAAACGGCCACCAGCAGCAGGGGAGAACCCAATTGAGAAGCCATAAGCGCCGGCTTCATGAAAATGGCGGAGCCAATGATGCCACCCACCACCAACGATACCGACGACCATAGCCCGAACGTTCTTTTCAGTTCCATGCAGATAGCCTATCAATGAGTCGTGGTGCTGTCAATGGGTCGACATAATTTTTTAAATTTAGGAAATCATCCTGATTGTCAGTTAGGTGACACAACGACGTTCGTGAAACCCCGTTTTTGCACCGTATGAATATAAAAACAATTCTCTATGGCTTGTGCCGTGTCGTCGCAGCCGTGATCATGGTACAGACCCTCTACTTCAAGTTTACTGCTGCACCCGAATCGGTGTACATCTTTACAGTTGCAGGCATGGAGCCCTGGGGCAGGATTGGTATCGGCGTTCTTGAGTTGGTGGCATCCGGACTTATTCTCATACCTGCTACGGCTTGGCTGGGTGCAGGCCTTGCATTGGGTTTAATGGCAGGCGCCATCGGCATGCACCTCACCAAGTTGGGAATCGAAGTGCAGGGCGACCACGGTCAGCTCTTTGCGTATGCCCTGACGGTCGCCATTTGCTCGGTGCTCGTGCTGTGGTACAACACGGACAAGATCATCGCCTTTGTGAAAGGCTTTGCGAAGAAGTAACCTACGGCTTGCGCAGCAGTTCTACCAGTTTCTCTGTCTCTGATTCTACCACTGTGCCTTTGAGCATGCTGCGCAGGGCTTCAATTTGGTAGTTGGCGATGGTTTGGTTCTTCCTGATTTTGTCCAGCATATCATTCAGGATATCGATGGCATCAGTACGTGAAGCAATGTCATTGCTAGTAAGGTTGTCCTTTAGGTGTTGAAGCGCTATTATCCTGTTGTCTGTATCTGGTACTACGGCTATAGGATCGGAACTCTTAACTGCAGATGGCTCGAGGCAGGCATTGAATTCCTTCACAATGGCCGCGACATCCTTTTTGGTCAGTTTCTCGGCAGCCAGGTCTTCCTTTACCCTGGGACAATCGCTGAGGAATTCCGTCATGCTCTTCTTGAAAGTGAGGTTAGGTACTTCTATGGTCCTGCCATCGCGGCGAACCAGGAACTGCACATCATACACCATGCTGTTCTGAGCCCTGCCCAGGTATAGGGTTAGAAATCCAGACTGCAGGATCTTCATCAGACGATATCCATACTCGGTCCGGACAGGACCATACCAGACATCACCTACCCGCACT
>DNZD01000051.1 GCA_003504855.1 Cytophagales bacterium | reverse complement strand
TGATAAATGATAAATGATAAATACTATCAATGGTTACGTTTCTGGGTATTTTGACGAGTAGTGATGAGACTCTTGGTAAAAATGGCAATCAGTTCTTTGGTTTCATTCAAGATGTCTTCATGCTGGCAATATGAAAGGTGCTGAAGAATTCTGATATTGATGGAAGTCTCGCGGAGCTCCTTGAGGATGATGCCAAGTTTGTGAGTAAAATCCTTTCGCGACTCGGCTCCCTGAGCCTCACCATATAGAAGCGAAGGAGAGGTGCCAGATCGGAGCAACTGATTCCCAAGATGTGTTGACGCTTTGTTATTCGGCAGCGACTCTACGAGGGTAACTATCCTGACAGCGAATGCAATGAGTCTTTCTTCCAGGTCGTATTTCCGATTCATCACTTTGTTATTTTGAATTTGACATTTTTTATTTTTCATTCCTTTGTATCATAGCAGTAAATTACCATCCTTGCCTGAGCTCACTACATATGTTTTCCTGACTAGATCAGGGCTTCTCTTTCAAAGGCATGACACACCTTTGTCCACATTATTTCCCGGTACTTATTAGTTTCGTTTGCCATAGATTGCTCCACCCTTGAAAAAAAGAATAGCCATCCTCGGATCTACTGGTTCTATTGGTCAACAGACCCTCGAGGTGATCAGCCAGCACAGCGACGCGTTTGAAGTGGAGGTACTTACCGCCCAACAGAACGCAGACTTGCTCATCGAGCAGGCCATAAAATTTCAACCGAACGCGGTGGTGATTGTAGATGAAACCCTGTATCCCAAAGTCAAAGCAGCGTTAGCCAAAGAACCGATCAAGGTCTTTGCCGGTGAGAAGGCACTTGAATCCATCGTTGAACTGGATACCATTGATATCGTGCTCACCGCGGTGGTGGGGTACAGCGGACTGAAGCCAACCATACGTGCCATTGAATCTGGCAAGACCATCGCGCTGGCAAACAAAGAGACCCTCGTGGTTGCGGGTGACCTGATCACAAGAATTGCCCGTGAAAAGGGAGTAAATATCTTACCCGTTGACTCAGAGCATTCGGCCATATTTCAATGCCTCGTTGGCGAGTTCCATAACAGGATTGAGAAGATTATTCTTACTGCTTCAGGCGGACCCTTCCGGGGAAAGAAGCGCGCTGACCTTGCCCAGGTTACCCGGTCGCAGGCACTCAAGCATCCCAACTGGACGATGGGTGCCAAAGTGACCATTGACTCCGCCTCGTTGATGAACAAGGGCCTGGAGGTCATTGAAGCGAAATGGCTTTTTGGGTTGCGCCCCGATCAGGTTGAGGTCGTGGTTCATCCCCAGTCGATTGTGCACTCCCTGGTCCAGTTTGAAGACTCGTCCATCAAGGCCCAGTTGGGATTGCCGGACATGCGGCTTCCCATACAGTTTGCCCTGACCTATCCCGAAAGACCCAAAAGCAACTATCCCCGCTTTGATTTTTCGAAATATCCGTCGCTCACCTTTGAGCCACCCGATACCGAAACTTTTCGTAATCTTGCCCTCGCTTTTGGCGCTTTGGGCCGTGGTGGAAACCAGCCTTGTGTGCTAAATGCCGCCAACGAAGTGGCAGTCGATGCATTTCTGAAGGACAAAATTGGATTTCTGGAGATGTCGGACCTGGTAGAACATTGTTTGGTGAAAGGAGATTTTGTGAAACAGCCTGTGTTGGATGACTATATAGAAACAGATAAGCTGACACGAATCCGGGCTCAGGAATATCTGAAATAGTGAATAGAAACCCCTTAACATAATCAGTGCGATGGAAGGTATGATCATGGCGGCCCAGCTATTGCTGAGTCTTTCAATCTTAATTGTGGTGCACGAGTGGGGCCACTTTATTACGGCCAGAAAGTTTGGAATCCGGGTGGAGAAGTTCTACCTGTTTTTTGACTTCCTGTTCCCCATGGCCAACGTGATGAATTTTTCTTTGCTGAAAAAGAAGGTGGGCGATACCGAATACGGTATAGGTTGGTTCCCGTTGGGCGGATATGTAAAGATTGCCGGCATGGTGGATGAGAGCATGGACAAAGAAGCCATGAACCAGCCGGCCCAGGATTGGGAGTTCCGCGCCAAACGGCCGTGGCAACGGCTGATCGTTATGCTGGGTGGTATCATCGTGAATGTGATTGTAGGGGTGATCATTTTTGTGGGCCTGACATTCCTGCTCGGAGACACCTACATCCCCAAAGAGTATATCAACACCCACGGCGGTATTCAGGTGCTGGAGCTTGGTGAAAAAATTGGGTTGCGCACGGGAGACAAGCTGGTCAATATTAATGGAAAGGACTTCAGCGATTTTCAGGATCTATCGAAACCAGACGTGCTGGTGTCCAACCAATCATACTATACCGTGCTTCGCGACGGACAGGAAGTTCGAATTGACGTGCCCGGTAATTTTATAGAAAACTTTAACAAGCGATCAGCGGCATTGTCATTCGTGGCTCCCCGTATGGAGGCGATTGTTGGATCGGTATCCAAAGATGCAGATTTGAAGACCACGGAAATCAAGATGGTCGATGGCAAAATGGATACGATTGTCACCAAACAAAAAGTAGAGAGTATAGCTGCCAAGGTAGCGCTGCGACCCGGTGACCAGATCACGGAGATCAATGGCCAACCAATCATGTACCAGGATGAGGTAACCAAAATTGTGAAAGGTGCCCCCATGGATTCGATTGCATTTAAGGTGAAGCGTGGTGATGCCATTTTGGCCTTCAAAGAAAGTTTCAAAGGCCGCGACATGATCGGCTTCCTGCCGAAAGGAATCGACAAGGAAGAATTGAAATACATCAATTACGGCTTCGGAGAATCCATCGGTCTGGGAACTGAGCGCGCTTTCGGTGTGATATTTGTCCAATTGAAAGCTTTCAAAAAAATTATTACCGGTGAAATATCATTTCGCAATTCGTTGTCCGGCCCTATTGGTATGGCGCAGGCATTTGGACCGAAGTGGGACTGGGAACGATTTTGGCGTATGACAGGGATGCTCTCGATGGTGCTGGCCTTCATGAACCTGTTGCCGATACCAGGATTGGATGGAGGCTATGTGGTATTCCTTCTGTATGAGATGATCAGTGGCCGCGAACCCAATGAAAAGGTTTTTGAGACAGCGCTGAAGATTGGAATGGCCATCCTGCTCGTGCTGATGGTGTTTGTTTTCTACAATGATATTGTGAAGTAGTACGCTTTCATACAATGAAAAGGGGCTGTCTCTGATTTGAGACAGCCCCTTTTTTATGGTTCGTAATTAAAGCCCTTTGCGGAAATCCAGCGGCGGCTTGCGATCACCGATGAGTGACTTATACTGAAATCCCTGACCGGTTCGTTCGGTCAATTCCTGTTTTGCTTTGATCAGCAGGGAAGGGTTATTGAAGAGATCAATGCCGGTCATGGCGATCACCTTGGATGCATTGATCATGGCTTTGAGACCGATGCCCATGCTTCCGGTGGCTACTGCCTGCCAGGAGTGGGCTGGTGTGCCAGGCACCCAGGTGGCCACACCCAGTCCGGCGGTGGGCACAACCCAAGTAATGTCACCCACATCTGTGCTGGCCGGGAAAAAGCCTCCGGTCTTGAAGGGCTGAACAATGGAAGCTTCAGCGATATCCGGAGCCTTGAAGGTGAACGACTGCTGGAGTTTTTTGGCGAATTCCACTTCAGCGGGAGAGTACATCACGCCGCCAACCGTTTTCAGGTTGTTGTACATGAGGCGTGCGAGGGTTTCGTTGGGCAATAGATTGTATGAACCAGACACTACTTCATATTTCATGGTGGTCTCAGTGCCCGTTGCCGCACCCTCGGCGCATTTTACAACGCGATCCCAGATTTCTGCCAGTTGTCGCGCATCGGGATGGCGTACCATATACTCCACTTCAGCAAAATCGGGTACCACATTGGCGGCAAGTCCGCCCTTGGTAATTACATAATGAATGCGGGCATCGGAGGGAACGTGTTCACGCATCATGTTGACCATATAGTTCATCGACTCAACGCCGTCCAGCGAAGAGCGGCCTTTTTCAGGTGCTGCTGCCGCGTGGGCCGACTTACCATAGAAACGGAAAAGGGTTTGCTTGATCGCCATACACGATTCTGGGCTTGCGTCATTGTCGCTGGAGGGGTGCCAGTGCAAAACCGCATCAACATCCTTGAACAATCCGTCACGCACCATATATACTTTCGCTCCGCCGCCTTCTTCGGCCGGGGTGCCAATGAGTCGCACGGTGCCCTGGCGTTTATTCTTTACCAACCATTCTTTCAGCGCGATGGCAGCACCCGATGAGGCTGCGCCAAAAAGATTATGTCCACAACCCTGGCCGGGCCTTCCATCGATCGCTGGTTTGCGAACAGGGACAGAATCCTGAGACAGTCCCGGCAATGCATCAAACTCGGCGAGGATGCCAATCACCGGACTGCCGGAGCCATAGGTGGCCGTGAAAGCGGTAGGCATTTCTGAAACACCGGTGTTGATGGTGAATCCGGCATTCTTAAGCAGGTTGATCAATTCCTGAGAACTCTTGGTTTCCTGAAATCCCAATTCGGCATAGCCCCAGATATTTTTGGCTACGGTTTTCAGTTCGGCCGCATGGCGGTTTACTTCAGCCTTGACAAATTCCTTGTCTTTGTCAGGCTTGATCTTGGGATTGATCTCCGTTTGTCCAAACGAAGTGATGTTTAGCGCTAACAGCGCCAGAAGTAATAGCTGTTTCATTGCGAGAGCGGTTTGAGGTTAAAGGTTGATGTTGAAATTTAATTAATTGTATTGACCCGAAACAGCATTTTTATTTGCGTTCGCTTTCGTAGATCGTGTGCTGAGATTTCTGTCAGTTATGAATTTCAAACTCAACCCGGCGGTTAAGCTGCTTGTGTTCGTCTGAGATTTCCTGGGTAATCGGCTTGCTGCTGCCGTAACCGATGGCTTCAATTCGCGAAGTATCTATTTTAAATTGACTTTCCAGGTACGCTTTGATGGCGTCAGCCCGTGCCTGCGATAGCCTGCGATTGGCTTCTTCCTTGCCGGCAGAGTCGGTGTGGCCGGAGATGGTCAGTTTTAATTTGGGATGATCAATCAGAAAATTCGCCAGCTTGTCCAGATCGGCATGCATGGCTGGAAGGATATCCGCTTTTCCATTTTCAAATTCCAGCGACTCAAAGGCGATCTTGCTTTCCATGGGTTCTGCAACCTTGTCCACCTGCATATCACCATTGAGAAAGAATGTTTCTTCTATACGGAAGAAGTCATCTCCCTGAATGATCAGCAGGTAATTGCGCTTGTTGATCAGGCTGAAATCAAACGTGCCATCTTCCCGGAGAAACTTGGGTGCGACTTCGATTCCCTGATCCAAATCAATAACAGACACAATACCCAACAAGGGTTTGCCTTGTTGGTTCTTCAGTGTTCCCTTTAGCTGCGCGGTGGCCTCCGGCTGTGCTTCCATCGGCACGGCAAACGAGAATATGTCGAGGTTCTTTTTGTCCTCTTCTTCGGAACGGGCGTAAAACAGTTCTTTGGATTCTGAATCAATGGTGAAATAATACTCACTGCCAGCACCATTCACCAGCGGGCCAATGTTTTTGGGGTCTTCCCAGATTCCGTTTTTCTGCCCGGACTTATAGATATCAAAGTCGCCAAAATTCAAGGGGTGGCCATTAGAGCTGAAATAGAGGACATGATGTTTGTGGTGAAAGAAGGGGCTTACTTCGCTGTTCACCGTATTGATCACGGGACCGGCATTGAGAGCCTTGTTCCACTTCCGGTCTTTGCTGCGGGTGGTGAAGTATATGTCGGACAGTCCAAAACTCCCGATCCTATTGGATGCGAAATACAATGTATCACCGCTATGGGATAAAGAGGGGTGAGAGTCCCAGCCACTGCTGTTCACCAATTCACCCAGGTTCTTAATATTGGTCCAGGTGCTGTCACTGGATAGCTCGGCGACGTACAGATCGCAATTGCCCAATGATTCAGGCGTATTGCAGCGGGAGAAGAATAGCTCCTTGCCATCGCGACTCAGACACGCAGAACCTTCATTGTAGTGGGTGTTGATCTTTTTGAATTCCTGGGCCGGCGACCAGTACCCTTCAACCCTCGTGCTGTAGAAAAGATCTTCGTCATAGGCACGCTCGCCTTGTTGGTGCTTGTTGCGCTTGCTGCTGAACAGGATCAGGTTGTCGACATTTCCGATGGTCGGCCCGTAATCCTCTTTTTTTGAATTGATTTCTTCACCCATATTCACCAGCACCGAGTGCGGCGGATGTAGCGTATCAATTTCCTTCCGGTAGTCTACGAGTTGATAATAATAGTCGAGTGGCACATAATATTTCTTTTTGTCTCTTTCCAGTGAATCATATTCTTTGAATACATCATTGATGTTAAGACCCTGCCGGTGATGCTTAAGTACCAGTTTGTATAGCAGGATTGACTCGCCTGGCGGACCAAACTGCCTGGAAAGTTTTGCCAGTTCCCAGAGCATCGCCGTGTTTTCGTGGAAATTCTGCATCCCAAAATTCTTCACGTAGGCAGCGAGCGATTGGTAATAGGCCTCGGATGGGCCTTGTTGTTTGAGCCGATGCAACTTTTCCAGTTTTCCCGCATCTCGGTAGTAAGGAATGACGTTGATGTTGGGAAAGGCGAACATGTCAGACTGGCTGAATGTGCGCACGGTATCGTTAAGGAGAACTGTATTGCCTTGTTTGAACTTCTTTTTCCCTTTTTGGGCATGGCCAGGAGGGCCTAAAAGGCAAATCGGGAGGGCGATCAGAACAAATAACCAGGTTTTCAATGGATGCAAAATGCTGAATTCACCGCCGGATTACCGAAAGTTGAAATAAATTTGATTGATAAACAACGCTCTGGCACCCCAATTGAGTCATATAGCCAGCGTTGAAAATTGTTAACTAAGACACCCAATTTGTGTCATAATGACACATTCATCATGTTCAAATCGATTGAAATTACACCCATGGCGCAGCAGGACTCTGAAGAGCTCGTGCAATTGATAAACCCGGAACAGGAGTCAGACCTGAAGCCGGAAGACCTGCCCGAAGAGTTGTCGATACTGCCCATCAAGAATACCGTACTTTTTCCCGGCGTAGTCATTCCTATTACCGTTACCCGTCAGAAGTCCATTCGCCTCATCAAGAAGGCCTATCAGGGTAACCGTATTGTTGGTGTCATTGCACAAAAAAACAAGCTTACCGAAGAGCCTTCGATTGAGGATATCTACCGGTATGGTACAGTGGCCCGTATCATTAAGATGCTCGTGCTGCCGGATGGCAATACCACCATTATCATTCAGGGAAAAAACCGTTTCTCCATCCGGGAATTCGTTCAGGAAGATCCACACCTGACGGCTCGGATTGAATTGCTGCTGGAGCCAAAGCTGAACCTGGACAGCAAAGAAGTAACGGCGTTGGTCCAGTCCCTCAAAGATGCCGCTTCCAAAATTCTCCGACTCAACCCGGAAATTCCCCAGGAAGCACAAATGGCCCTGGATAATATTCAGAGCACCTCGTTCCTGATTCACTTCCTGTCGTCCAACCTTAACGTTGATGTTGGAGACAAGCAAAAGATCCTGGAGACGGCTAACATTATCGACCGGGGAACACTCCTCCTGCAATACATGCTCAAGGAGATTCAGATGCTGGAGATCAAATACGAAATTCATAAGAAGGTCCATACGGATATTGACCAGCAACAACGCGACTATTTCCTGCGTCAGCAGATAAAAGTATTGCAGGACGAGTTGGGCTTCGATGGTCCCGATAAGGAAATCGAAAAGCTGCGCAAACGCGGTGCGGATAAAAAGTGGCCGAAGCATGTGGCTGAGCATTTCAATAAAGAACTGGACAAGTTGCAACGAATGAATCCGCAGGCGGCCGAGTTTCCGGTGTCGATGAACTTTGTAGAGTTATTGCTGGATTTGCCCTGGGGTGAATTTACCAACGATGACTTCGACCTAAAGCGGGCGTCCAAAATTCTGGACAAGGATCACTTTGGTTTGGAAAAAGTGAAGGACCGCATCCTCGAGTACCTGGCGGTACTCAAGTTGAAGCAGGATATGAAGGGACCGATCTTGTGTCTGTACGGCCCTCCCGGTGTTGGAAAGACTTCCCTGGGTAAGTCGATAGCGAAAGCCCTGCAGCGCAACTACGTTCGCGTGTCGCTGGGAGGCGTGCATGATGAAGCGGAGATCCGCGGTCATCGCAAGACCTATATTGGTGCGATGCCCGGGAAAATCATTCAGAATATTAAGAAGGCCAAGTCATCCAACCCTGTTTTTGTACTGGATGAAATTGATAAAATCCGGAGTGACTTCCGGGGTGATCCCTCTTCTGCATTGCTTGAAGTCCTTGACCCCGAACAGAACAACTCATTTAACGACAATTATCTCGAGGTGGAGTATGATCTCAGTAAGGTGTTGTTTATAGCAACGGCCAACTCCCTGGACACCATTCAGCCCGCCTTGCGCGACCGGATGGAGGTAATCGAGATTACAGGCTACACGGTCGAGGAGAAACTGCAGATTGGTGTGAAGCACCTGGTGCCGAAGCAACTCAAGGAGCACGGCATCTCAAGCGGTCAGGTCAAATTTACCAAAGAGGCTATCCTTAAGATTATCGAACACTACACGCGGGAATCGGGTGTTCGCAGCCTGGAGCGGAAGATAGGATCTGTCGTTCGCAGTATCGCCAAATCCATAGCCATGGAGGAGCACGTGGAGTCAGAGATAACTCCGGCCTTCGTGGTGAAAGTGCTGGGTGCCGAGGTATTTGATGAAGAATTGTATCAGGACAATGAAACGGCCGGTGTGGTCACCGGACTTGCGTGGACGCAGGTAGGTGGTGATATCCTCTTTGTGGAATCCAGCGTAAGCCGGGGGAAAGGCCAACTCACTTTGTCCGGACAACTCGGCGATGTGATGAAAGAATCGGCCATGGCTGCCTTGTCATACTTAAAGTCTAACGCCGCCGCGTTGGGCATTGATCATCGGGTATTTCAGCAATATGATCTGCACGTGCACGTGCCCGCGGGCGCTGTACCTAAAGACGGACCTTCTGCCGGAATTACCATGCTTACTTCACTGGCATCAATCTTCACCCAGCGCAAAGTGAAAGACAAACTGGCGATGACGGGTGAGATTACCCTGCGGGGTAAAGTGTTACCGGTGGGCGGAATTAAAGAAAAAATTCTCGCAGCCAAGCGCAGCGGCATTAAAGAAATTGTATTGAGTGCCCGAAACCGAAAAGACATCGGCGAGATTGAAAAGCACTATATCAAGGGACTGAAATTCCACTATGTCACGACCGTAGCTGAAGTACTGCAAGTTGCCTTATTGAAAGAAAAGGTGCGTCAGCCGGTGGAGTTTGTTTTTGCGGAAGAGAAGAAAAATTAAGCATTGCCTGAAGATATGGTGATACGCTCCTGAATATGAGCCTCTCCATTTACGGAGAGGCTTTTTATTAGGAATCGATCTTGTTTACCGGTTTGACTTGGCTACCATCAACGTATACCTTTACTCACTACAACTATCATGAATAATCTGGATTCCCTTACCCCCCGGCAAATTGTAGCCGAACTTGACAAATACATTGTAGGCCAGCAGGACGCCAAGCGCAACGTGGCCATCGCCCTGCGAAACCGTTGGAGGCGCATGAATGTCACTTCTGAAATTCAGGAAGATATTATTCCCAACAACATCCTGATGATTGGTGCCACGGGGGTGGGTAAGACTGAGATTGCACGTCGCCTGGCGCGAATTGCCGATGCACCGTTTGTAAAAGTGGAGGCTTCCAAATTTACCGAGGTAGGCTATGTGGGGCGTGACGTTGAAAGCATGGTTCGCGACCTGGTGGAGCAATCGGTCAACATGGTCAAAGCCCGGAAAAAGGAAGAAGTAAAAGAAAAAGCAGCGGCTGCTGTGGAGGACATTATTCTTGATGCCCTGATCCCTGCCATAAAATCCCCGGCGCCCAAGACCACCGGATTCATTCCCGGCGGTGTGGAAGGATCTGATGTGCCTTCATCGGATCACGAGCTAAACGAACGCACGCGCAACCACTTCCGTGAAAAGATCAAAAATGGTGAGCTCGAAGAACGGAAAATTGAAATCGATGTCAAGCAAGGTGGCGGTGGCGGTAATGTGGGCATGATCGGTGCGGGTGTGATGGATGAAGTATCCATGATGAACATCCAGGAAATGATTAACGGGATGATGCCCAAGAAAGCCCGCAAGCGGAAAGTAACGGTAGCGGAAGCCAGAAAAATTCTGTTGGAAGAAGAGGCGGCCCGCCTGATTGATATGGACGAGGTGAAGGAGGAGGCATTGAAGAAAGCACAGGATGCCGGAATTATCTTTATTGACGAGATCGACAAGATTGCCTCCGGCAGTGGAAAAGGCGGAGGTCCGGACGTAAGCCGGGAAGGAGTCCAGCGCGATTTACTCCCCATTGTTGAGGGGAGCACTGTCAATACGAAGCACGGTGTGATCAAGACGGATCATATTCTCTTCATAGCCGCAGGGGCTTTCCACATCTCCAAGCCTTCTGACTTAATCCCCGAGTTGCAGGGCCGTTTTCCGATCCGGGTGGAATTGACAGCGTTGACGAAGGATGACTTCGTGCGGATTTTGCGCGAGCCCAAGAATGCTCTAACAAAACAATACACGGCGTTGTTAGAGTCTGAAGGTGTTTCTCTGCGGTTTACAGATGATGCCATTGATGCTATTGCACTTGCGGCATTTACCATCAATGCGGAAATTGAGAACATCGGCGCCCGTCGCCTGCAGACGGTAATCAGTAAGCTGCTGAATGAATTCCTGTTCGACGTACCGGACAAAATCGAGGCGGGCAGCAGCCTGGAAGTTTCTGCCGCTATGGTGAATGAGAAACTACAGGGGTTAATGAAGAACCGCGATCTGAGCGAATACATTCTGTGATGCGCGCATGGCTGATCGTGTTTGCTTCCATGCTTCTTATCCCCGCCAGGGGACAAGTAACCGATAGCCTGCGGGACGGGTATGTGGAGTCGTATCCGGATTACTTTTTTGTCTGGCCGCTGCTAAAGGCCCGGAGCAGCCAGTTTGATATCCGTCGTGCTGACAACAGAAGTCAGGTGCTTACGTACCGGCCCAACAACTCGTACGGCGCCGGTTTGGGTGTTTATGTGTTTGAGCTGGCGTTGGAGGCGACCTTATCTGTTCCTGTAGATGAAAAGCGCACCACCTTGTACGGTAAATCCAAAGAATTTGATGTCCAGATTAATGCACTGTCCAAACATTGGGTGGGTGATGTTTTCTACCAAAAGTACAGAGGCTTCTATCGGGATGATTCTTCCTTGCCGGTACCGGCCAATCAACCGCATCCTCAGCGACCGGATGTGGTGACTGAAGATCTCGGAATCAATGGCGTCTACTTCTTTAACCGTCATAGGTTTTCCTACCGCTCGGCGTACAACTTCGCCGAACGGCAAAAGCGTAGTGCAGGGTCATTTCTGCTGGCCGGGAGTATTAACACCTACGAGTTGCGCGCTGACTCATCCATTTATGGACCTGCTTATAATTCGATTTATGGCAACTCTGCAGCCATCAACCGTCTTCGCGCTACGTCCATCAGCATCGCTCCGGGATATTCCTACACCCTGGTGCTTGGTCGATGGTTTGTAAACGCTGCCGTTTCCGTAGGTCCAGCATTCACCCGCTTGGGTTATCGGGTTAATGATGCCAATGGATCGATCCAACGTCTCAATACCTATGCAGATGTGCGCTTTGGACTTGGTTATAACGGCGATCGATTCTTTACGGGATTGACCTGGGTGAGTCAAACAAGGGCAGTTACCATTGATGAAATGAGGTTGACCACCAACAGCCTCACCCTCCGTATACTCGCAGGTTATCGGTTCAGGGAGTTTGGTATACTCAGGAAGCGTGCCTTTGATCTCTTGCCTTTTGGCAAGCATTAGTCATTTCTTCTTTGGATAATCAAAGAACTTCAGGCGACCCGTTTGCGGCAGTACTTTCTTCCAGGCATCAACCTGGAATGTGATGGCCACGATACCACAGGTGGGAATGTCTTCCTCAAAATCATCTACTAACAAAGCAGCAAACTCAGTCAGACCCGGATTGTGTCCTACCAGCATCGCGGTGCGGTGCTCATTCGGTATCCGTTGTACATAGTGCAGGAGCGTTTCTTCGTCAGCGTGATAGAGTTTTGAATCTGTCACAATCTTGCGTTCTGCATATTGCAGACGTTGGGCCAGGACTCTGGCGGTTTCCAGTGCACGCACCGCCTCACTCGACAGGATGATATCCGGATTAATGTCCCGTTGGTTTAATCGCTCACCCATGCGGGGCGCGTCCCGAAGTCCACGTTCGTTCAGGGGTCGGTCAAAGTCATCCAGATCTGGATTGTCCCAGCTGGACTTGGCATGCCGGACGAGATACAGTGTCTTTTTCAATGTTTAAATTTAACCAAACTGCGTCTATCTTTGCGACCTGTTTTATGGCCAATCGTCCCTTACGGAAAGAAATCAAGTACACTGCCATCTATTGGCTTGTCAAGTCTATGATGAACTTCTCCAATGCCATCCCCAGGCGTTGGTGGATAACCATCTCCGGTGGACTTGGACGCATCGCCTGGCTGTTTTCAACGAAGTCCAGAAAACAAGCCTTTACACACCTGAGCATGGCTTATCCCGAGAAGTCGCCGAAAGAAATACGGCGTATGGTCTGGGAAATGTTTATTATGATTGGTAAAAACGGGGGTGATGTAATGCGCGCCACCAGCGTGAAAAACCTCGATGACTTCTACAAGTTTGTGGAAGTGACCGGCGACGAGCACGCTCAGGCGGTGATGAAGAAGGGGAAAGGGTTGATCTTTCTGCCCAGTCACCTAGGTGCGTTTGAGCTGATGGTGACATACGTATCACTCCGCGGTTATAACCCGATGGTTATCGGCACTCCCCTGAAGGATGAACGACTCAATGAACTGATGGTGAACTACCGAAATGCCCATGGTGCTATTCCGGTGGAGCGGGGGAAAGAGACGATGCGGCTGATCAAAGGGCTGTTGAAGGGCGGTTCAACGGCAGTGCTTATCGATCAGGACACCAAAGTGAAAAGCCGATTTGTAAACTTCTACGGCATGCCTGCCGCAACACCGATAGGAGCAGCCGTGCTGGCCCTGAAGACAGGTGCGGGTGTAGTACCTGCCCATATTTATCTGGGTGAGGATGGAAAACAGCACATGCATTTACTCCCGGAAATCCCGCTGGTAAAAACCGGCGATGAAGAACATGACCTGATCGCCAACACCCAGAATTATACTGCGTCGATCGAAAAGGCCATCCGTGAGCATCCGACCCAATGGGTTTGGTTTCATGAACGCTGGAAGACGAAGCCAGGCGAAGAAATTCTTTAGGAGAAAGGTAGTCCAACCTGAACCTAATCATCAACCAATTGTTCCAGAGCAAACATCCAAATACCATGATCCCTGTAAAGTCATACGCTGCTGCTACCGCCAAATCACCATTGGCTCCATATAATTTTGATCGCCGTGAAGTGGGTCCCCATGATGTGCTCATTGATATCCTGTACTGCGGCGTTTGTCATTCCGACATTCACCAGGCCCGCGATGAGTGGGGCGGCTCGATTTTCCCCATGGTGCCCGGACACGAAATCGTGGGACGGATTACTAAAGTGGGAGCGCAGGTGACCAAATTCAAAGTAGGAGACCTCGGTGGTGTAGGCTGCTTTGTGGATTCATGCCGCACCTGCGCCAATTGCAAAGACGGATTAGAACAATACTGCGAAGGTGGAATGATCGGAACGTATAACAGCTACGAGAAAGATCGCAAGACACCTACCTACGGTGGTTATTCTTCCAGGATTGTGGTCGATGAGAATTACACCCTGCGAGTTTCCACATCACTATCCCTGGACCGCGTCGGACCGCTGTTGTGTGCAGGTATTACTACCTATTCTCCGATCATGCATTGGAAAATGGGCAAAGGCCACCGGGTGGGCGTACTGGGATTGGGTGGTCTGGGGCATATGGCCGTAAAATTTGCCGCGTCCCTGGGTGCTGAAGTTTCCGTGTTGTCCACCTCAAAAGACAAGGCTGACGATGCAAAGAAATTGGGCGCCCATCATTTTGTGTACACCCGCGATGAGGCTCAGCTGAAATCCAGACGCAATCATTTTGATTTTATTATTGACACCGTATCTGCACCTCATGATATGAATACCTACCTGGGGTTGATTCGCACCAGCGGAACCCTCGTGCTGGTGGGTGTGCCACCCTCAAGTCTCGAAGTACATCCCTTCTCGGTGATTGGCGGCCGCAAGAAACTCGCAGGCTCCATGATCGGAGGTATTCAGGAAACTCAGGAAATGCTTGACTATTGTGCCCAGCACGCGATTATGTCGGATGTTGAAGTAATTCCTATGAACTACATCAACACCGCATACGATCGGATTCTGAAGAGCGATGTCAAGTACCGGTTCGTGATCGATATGGCTACGTTGTAGCCTTATTTCTTGAACATGAAATAGACAGCCAATACCAAAAGCACAAAACCGATCAGGTGGTTGAGGCGGAAGGTCTCATTCTTGAAGAACACCAGCGAGAAGACCACAAATACAGTAAGCGTAATTACTTCTTGAATCACCTTGAGCTGGACCAGTGAAAACGGGCCGCCGTTCTCCCGGAACCCGATGCGGTTGGCAGGCACCTGAAGGATATACTCGAACAGGGCAATCCCCCAACTGATGAGGATGATACTCACCAGACCCAGGTTCTGGCTCCAGTTCATTTCCTTGAATTTCAGGTGGCCATACCACGCCAGGGTCATGAAGGCGTTGGAAGCGATCAGCAATACAATGGTATATAACGGCTTCATTCGCCTCTTTCCTATTTCACCAGTTTCTTGTACTTGATCCGGTGCGGCTGGTCGTCACCAAGGCGCTTGCGTTTGTTCTCTTCGTATTCACTGAAGGTGCCTTCAAACCAGAATACCTGTGAGTCACCTTCAAATGCCAGAATATGGGTACAGACACGATCGAGGAACCAGCGATCGTGGGAGATAATCACGGCACAACCGCCGAAGTTCTCGAGGGCTTCTTCCAATGCCCTCAGGGTGTTCACATCAAGGTCGTTGGTGGGTTCATCGAGCAACAGCAAATTGCCGCCTTGTTTCAGGGCGATGGCCAGGTGTGCCCGATTGCGCATACCGCCCGATAGTTCCTTTACCTTCTTCTGCTGGTCGGTGC
>DNZD01000340.1 GCA_003504855.1 Cytophagales bacterium | reverse complement strand
CAGAGCCTGAAAACTTGTTTTGTGCACCTTTAGAAGAACCAGTCTTGGTAGTAACGAGGATAACCCCGTTGCGACCTTGTGATCCGTACAGGGTAGTAGCATTCAAACCACGCAATACGGAGATAGACTCGATGTTGTTCGGGTCGATATCCAAAAAGCGGGTCGGAGATACCTGACCATCTGTAAAGTCAGAAGTGATACTGTTCTGGTCCGTGTTCACAGGAACTCCGTTTACAACCCAGAGGGGCTGAGAGTTACCGTTGAAAGTGCTGGTACCGCGGATGTTAATCTTAGATGCGGAACCTGCCATACCTGAAGAGTTCAGGATCTGGAGACCAGGGGTACGGCCTTGCAATGCGCGACCAACATCCGTTTCCGGCTTGTTGTTCAGCAAGGTAGAACCGATGGTCGTTTGAGCGTAACCAAGGGATTTTTGCTCGCGTTCGATACCCTGGGCTGTAACAACCACTTCAGTAAGTTGCTTAACGTCAAGGCCAAGTCCGATGTCAATCACGGACCGCTCGCCGATAGCTACTTCCTGGGTGGCCAAACCAATAAATGAAAACACCAGCGATCCGCCTGAAGCAGGCACAGAAAGCTTGTAATTTCCATCTACGTCGGTCACAGTTCCATTCGTGGTCCCTTTTACAACCACGTTCACGCCCGGGAGGGTACTTCCGTCTTCAGCAGACGTTACCTTACCGGTTACCAATCGTTCCTGCGCCCAGACGGAGCTGACTGCAAAAACGAAGGAGAAGCACAGTAGTACAATCTTCTTCATAGATTTAGGTTTAGGTTAGAGAATAATACGGGGGGTAAGATAGCTAATCTTGTTTTAATCATTTGTTAACCCTCCCCTCTTTTCTTCTAAAAAAATTGTGACTAACAGGCTAACAGCCTGATTTTCTGAGCAAAAAATTCAAAAAACACCGCATCTGGGGCTCAAAATCACCTGATTTTAAAGGTCAAATGCCCAAAACAACCCAATTCAAGGCATTTTTGGCCTTCGCACAGCCCTTCCTAACTAAAATACTACCATTTGCGGTGGCGGTATTTTTGCATCCCCCAAGACAAATAGGTGGGTGAATTTGAACCTACGAGATCAAAAATCGCAAGCAATATCATTGCTTTGTGCCCTGGATTTAACCCTTAGGATGGACAAACCATGGAGACGCTGGGACGGTATGATCGAGTAGACTTGCCCGGGCTTGGGTTGGTGGACTTACATGCAAAGATTGATACAGGGGCGTACACCAGCAGCCTCCATTGCCTCAGGGCCGAGGTAATTGATGGATGCCTGGAGTTTGTCCTGCTGGATGAAGAACATCCAGAGTTTACCGGAATCAAATTCCGGTTCGATAGATTTGAGCAACGCGAGATAAAAAACTCCTTTGGAGAGGCAGAAATGAGGTTTGTGATCAAAACCAAGGTGGTATTGTTCGGCAAATCCTACCTCACCGAATTTTCCCTTAGCAATCGTGGAAACCTCAAATTTCCTGTTCTCTTAGGCAGAAAAGTGCTCCGGCATCGATTTTTAATCGATGTGACCAAAAGAGACTTGTCGTACTTTTATAAGAAACTCACCCAGGGAAAATAACCCCCTGATACCCTGCTATGAATATTGGTATTCTTTCCCGGGACTCTAAATTATTCTCCACCAGGCGTTTACGTGAAGCCGGGGAGCTCCGGGGCCATAAGGTCGAAATCATCGACCACATGAAATGCACACTTTTAATTGAGAAAAAGAACCCCATGGTCTGGTATAACGGGAGAAAACTGGACTATTTCGATGCCATCATTCCCCGCATTGGGGCGTCGGTCACATTTTACGGGGCTGCCGTAGTACGCCAGTTTGAGATGATGAAGGTCTTTACCGCTGTTGAATCACAGGCGCTGATTCGCTCCCGAGACAAACTCCGAAGCCTGCAAATTCTTTCCAGGGCCGGACTTGGCCTTCCAAAGACCATGTTTATGGACTATTCTCGTGATACTGAAGGAGTTATAGAGGCCGTGGGAGGGGCTCCAGTTGTCATCAAGTTACTGGAAGGCACCCAGGGGCTTGGGGTCGTACTTGCCGAAAACAAAAAAGCTGCCCAGTCTGTCATAGAAGCATTTCACGGAGTAAAAGCCAGAATTATCGTCCAGGAGTTCATCAAAGAAGCAAAAGGGGTAGATATCCGGGCGTTTGTAGTTGATGGTGAAGTGATTGGTGCCATGCGCAGGCAGGCACGCGATGGGGAGTTTCGGTCCAATCTTCACCGGGGCGGCGAAGCTCAGGTAGTTAAGTTAAGCCGTCAGGAAAAGCATGCGGCCATCATTGCAGCTAAGAAGATGGGGCTGGGTGTGGCTGGCGTGGATATGCTTCCATCCAAGCGCGGACCCCTGATCATCGAGGTAAACTCTTCACCGGGGTTGGAGGGCATTGAATCTGCCACCGGGGTGGACATTGCCGGACGTATTATTCAATATCTTGAGCGGAACGCAGGCAGCAAGAAGATTCAAAAAGACAAAATCAACGCCTGAGGGCCCTATGAAGGAAATTGTTATTGCGGAGCAGCGGATTGAACCCGGGACCTTCAAGGAAATTAACATTGCGATTGCGCGCTTGCCCTCGAGGACACAGATTCAGACACCTATATATGTATATCGGGCCAAAGAAGACGGTCCGGTCCTCGCATTAACGGCGGGTATGCACGGTGACGAAATCAACGGCATGGAGATTGTGCGCCGAATGATTGACCAGGGGCTGCACAAAGTCTCCCGGGGAACCACGGTATGCATGCCCATTATTAATGTTTATGGCTTCCTGAACTATTCCCGTGAGGTGCCTGACGGCAAAGATGTGAATCGATCCTTCCCGGGTAGTAAAATCGGATCCCTGGCATCCAGGGTAGCCTATCACCTCACCCAGGAAATCATACCTGTTATCGATGTGGGCATTGATTTTCATACCGGTGGAGCTATGCGGACTAACTATCCCCAGGTGCGATGTATGATGCAGGAACCACGAAATGTGGAGTTGGCGCACGCCTTTCATGCACCATTTACCATTGATTCACCCTTTCGGCCGCATTCCTTGCGACAAACAGCAGCCAAGAAAAAAAAGAACATTATTGTATTTGAAGGTGGTGAATCGCTGCGTATGGATGGGTTTGCCATTCAGGAGGGCATCAACGGCACACTGCGGTTAATGAAATACCTGGGCATGATTGATGAGGCCCCGGCGCCTGCCCATGAGAACAAGATCGTCTGGAGCTCAGCCTGGATCAGGGCGAGAACAGCAGGCCTGTTTCATCCGATAGTCGAAGCCGG
>DNZD01000125.1 GCA_003504855.1 Cytophagales bacterium | reverse complement strand
ATCGACCACCGGCTTTTTCGGTGACATCGCGCAGGGCCCGTGATGAAGAAAGATTTGATACGGTATTTCCTTTGCGCTTGCGCAGGATATAATCGGCCACTGCTACGAGTGTATATTCTTCACCAAATGGCTTTCCGTCTTCCTGAATCAGAGCCAGGCGATCTACATCCGGATCGACCACGATTCCGAGGTCACAATTTTCATTGCGCACCAGGTTGCTGATTTCAGTCAGGTGCTCGGGCAATGGTTCCGGATTGTGGGGGAAGTGGCCGGTAGGTTCGCAATAGAGCTTCTTGATTTTCTTTACACCCAGAGCTTTGAGGAGCATGGGTACCGCTAAACCACCCGTTGAATTAACGGCATCTACAGCAATCCTGAACTTTGCTTTCCGAATGGCTTTCGTGTCCACAAGTGGATAATCCAGAATCATCCGGATGTGCTTACGGATGTAGTCTTTTTTCTTTTTGTAGCGCCCCAACTTGAGTACTTCGGCAAACTGGAAGGCTTCGGTTTCGGCCAGATGAAGGATGGCAGCCCCGTCATCAGCGGAAACGAATTCACCGTGCTGGTTGAGCAACTTCAGGGCATTCCATTGAATTGGGTTATGACTGGCTGTAAGAATAATGCCACCATCTGCTTTTTCGCGCACCACGGCTACTTCTACAGTGGGAGTGGTGGATAGGCCCAGGTCTATTACATCGAGTCCGAGTCCAATCAAAGTGGAACTTACGAGTTGCGACACCATCTCACCAGAGATGCGGGCATCACGGCCTATGACAATTTTTTTTCCCTGTCGCGACAAGATCCAGGTGCCATAGGCAGCTGCAAACTTGGCACAATCAACAGGGGTGAGGGATTCTCCGGGGCGGCCACCAATAGTGCCGCGGATGCCGGAAATGGATTTTATTAGGGTCACGGTATGCTAGAAAAAGGTGACCCAAAAGTACGGGTTATCTCACCGATTTCTTACATCCGGAAGCGGTGCAAGTGCAGGTTCCTTTTCATCTGCATTAGGGCACGACTCGCCAGAGCCAATGGTTTTTCCGCAATAGCCGCAGGTGATACCCTCTTTTGCCAGGTACGGACTTTGTGTGGCGCATGTGCCCCGAAATTCACCGTTTTTAATGAAGATCAGGCGTACAGACATGAGGGCAAAAAACAGCCCGAAAATGGCGAGGGTGAGCAGGAAAACGGCCATGACAAACAGTGATTTGGCTAACTTGGTGCGAAGTTATTGTGAAAACACGAGGATTCTGAATAAAGTTTATCGGAAATGAAAAAGCCGCTTTCTGCCCCTGACCCCAATCGAGAAGCTAAACTCAAAGCCTTTGATCGTATGCTTACGGTCATGGACGAATTGCGGGAAAATTGTCCGTGGGACAAGAAGCAGACCATGGAAACACTTCGACACCTGACCATCGAAGAAACCTATGAGCTTTCGGATGCCATTCTGGAGGGGAATCTGGATGAGGTGAAAAAGGAGTTGGGGGACATCATGCTGCACCTGGTATTTTATTCGCGCATTGGCAGTGAACAGAAAGCATTTGATGTGGCCGATGTACTCAACAGTATTTGTGATAAGTTGATTGCACGGCATCCACATGTATATGGTGATGTGGTGGCTGACGATGAGGAGACCGTAAAAGCCAATTGGGAAAAATTAAAACTGAAGGCCGGGAACAAATCCGTGTTGGCCGGTGTGCCTAAAGGTTTACCTGCGTTGGTGAAGGCTATTCGTATTCAGGACAAAGCGCGTGGTATTGGATTTGATTGGGAACGGAAAGAACAAGTATGGGAAAAAGTGGAGGAGGAGATGGGTGAATTCAAACAAGAATTCAATGCCGAATCGAATCAACCCATAAACGCGGAACGGGCAGTGGCTGAGTTTGGTGATCTACTGTTTTCTCTGGTCAACTATGCTCGCTTTATCCAGATCGACCCGGAAGAAGCGTTGGAACGGACCAATAAAAAGTTCATCAGGCGATTTCAATTCCTCGAAACCGAGTCTGCGCGCGACGGCAAGAAAATGGGTGAGATGACTCTTGCTGAAATGGATGCCTATTGGGAACGCGCCAAGAAATTGTAATTTTATTGGGTATGAATAAGCCAACGCTCTTGTCGCCCACTTTTTGGAATCATGTAGCGGGCTTTGCTTTGGTTGGGGCGGCGCTCAGTGTCTATTTTCAGAAAAGCCTTGGTGGGTGCGGAGATTATCCGGAACACTTTGTGTTGTTATACCAGGGCATGGGAATGGGGGCTGTTGTCGGATTGGTTTTCAATATTATCTGGGATCGCATCCCCAATGCATTCATCGTACAGCCTGTTCTGATTACCCTGATCCGTTATTATCTGGCCTTTATCATCTTTAGTTACGGATTTGCCAAGGTATTCGCGGGCCAGTTTCCCCATACCATGGCAAATATGGATGCCCGGTTTGTTGAACTCTCGCCCATGCGGGTGGCCTGGGCCTTCTTCGGTTATTCACGGGGCTATCAGGAGTTTTTGGGTTGGGGCGAAGTGGTACCGGCACTTCTACTATTGTTCAGGAGAACGGCATTGCTCGGGGCGTTGATGATGTTTGTGGTGATGCTGAATGTTTTTCTCATCAATATTTTCTTTGATGTGTGTGTAAAGATTAATTCGGGAATTTATACGGCACTTTCTTTCTATCTGCTACTCCAGGAGTTTCCGCGACTCTGGAGTTTTTTCATTGCCAACACAACCACTCCGGCCCGGGCAGATGTAAAGTTGGAAAATCCCCGGTGGCTGCGTATCGCCGGACAAGTGCTGAATTATCTCTTGTTAGGATATATTCTCTATGCTACCGGCGACGGAGCCTATAATTACCTGAAGTATTCGCAGACCCAGGTAACCCAGACTCCGCTACAGGGAGCCTGGAGGACGATTAAGGTGGTTTCCCTCGCAGACGCTACGGAGGTGAATATGGAACCAAATGATTCTTTGTCGGTCAATCGACTCTTTTTTGATGGTAATAATGGAGTCATTCGAAGTGATTATATCCGGGACAGGTTCCGATTTTCGATGGATAGCATCCCCAACCAAATAACAGTACGGTTTACAAATCCCCGAAATGAATGGAACATTCCTCCGGTAACCTGGCAATTTGAACGCCCGCATCCGGACACACTGTTGTTGACCGGACCCTGGAAGGGCAAAGCCCTTATCATGACTTGCGTGTTGCGCAAGGAAAAGTTGACGCGTTACGAATAGGAATTCGAACTTTAGTTCTCCCAGTCGAAGTACTCGTCTTTCTTGAGCTCTAGTTCCTTCTTTTTCTTTTGTCCCTTTAACTTGAAGGCGTCCTTTAGTTCCTGAACTTCTTTTTTGAGGTCACTGGCAATTTTCTTTTTTACGGCTTCTTTGTCGTATGTCACTTCGTAGTTATCAGTGGTGCCCGTGATTTTGAGAAACAGTCTGGACTGACCTTTACTATCCTGTTCAATCGCACCAAAGGCTTCATCCGGGTCTATCTTCTTCCTGGTGCGCAAGGGCGCCACTACGCGATAGTTAATATGCTGATCAAATGTATGTGTGCCGCTGATTTGAATATTGGTCAGATTGCTTCGTACTTCCATTTGCGGAATGTAGACCGTTTTCTTTTCTATATGGATGTCGTTCTTTAGGTCACCGAAGCGCAATTTGCTGAGCCCTTCGTCGTCGAGGTATTTGTTCAGATTTTGCATCGGCGCGAAGTTGTTGAGTTCGCCATTTCGGATGACGGCACTTACATCGGCTATCAGGGTCTCGGGTACTATGGAGAGACCGCTGGTCAATGTCGTTTCCAGAGAAATATCCGCATCGGCCTGGCCGCGAAGGTTCTTGTAGTTGATGAATTCCTGCTGAAAATCTTCGAATACATAGAACAGTGAATCGATCTGAATTCCTTTGAGCTTTGATGAAGCTATGAGGTCTATGGCTTTGGCATTCTTGGCATCAATAATGCCGGACAGGTCCACCGTGCCACCCATGCCGCTGAGGTGGATGGCGCGGGCAACGGCTACCTGACCCTTCACCAGCAAATCCCCCTTCACCCGGGTAGGGTGGAAGCGCCGGAACCTGAGTTGATTGATGTTGTAGGTAAAATTGAGATGAAGATTGGGAGAGATGCTGAACTGATAAGGCCCCTGATCCTGGGAGCCGAAGCCAATGGAAAACAGTTGGTCGATGTCAAGGAATTCAGACTTCAGGTCGGCCTCTACGCCAATGGGCTGATTGGGGAAGAGCAGAAAGGTCACCACGTTCTTAAAAAACCCGTTGAGCACGAAGTCACTGTTCTCAAAGCTCCCCTTGAGGTTGCTCATCGCCAGGTCATTGTTATTGAATTGCAGTGCGCCATTGATGCCGGTGAAGGCATGTTGATTTTCGCCTATGCGGAAGTTGAGGTTATGCAATTCAATATTTCCTTCGGTCCGTACCTGCTGGGCGGTGGATTTATTTTTGAGCAATGCGATTCTGCCCTGCAGGGATACATCGGCATTGATACGACCCGTGAGTTCATGCAGGTCTTCAAACCGGTAGAAGTTGAGGAGCTCGTCGGTATTTACTTCGCCGCTAAAATCCGCTGTGACATAGGGGTCATCAAAATTTTTCATTTCGAAGTTGCCGGTAAAAATATCGCCGTTGAGCGAGGCGCGGATATTGCGAAGGGAAAGAAATGCTTCGCGGGTGTTTGCCAGGGAGGGTGTTCTAAACTGACCTTCGACGGTTGCGTTTTCTATCCGTGATTGATAGTCGGGATGAAAAACGGTGGCGTCTTTCATGCCAAAATGAACATCAAGCCCGGGTTTATGATTGGATGACAATTCGCCCTTCAACTTCAGGTCAAAGTAGACATCGCCTTTGCTTTGATATTGTTTCAGGTGCGCTACAGTTGATTCCGGCAGGAGGGTAAATAGTAGTTGGACGTTGGCATTCTTGCCTTTGGTTTGAAGATCAATGAGGTTCTTATCTTTAAAGCGGTACGAGCCACTCACCTCAAAATCGGCACCGTCCAGCGTAAGGGTAGATGGCTTAATGTCAAGCACCTTGTTTTTGTCGTCGTAGATCAGCTGAACATCTGCATCAAAAGTCTTTTTCTGAAACCAAACTGAGGTACCAATTCCGATTTGTTCGGTAGTGAGATCTCCTCGGGTATTTATGGTGTATTGATTGCCGTTGGCGGTGACCGTTGCGATCAGCGACGAACTGGAAAACTCATGGTGCAGATCGGCAGCCTGATCGATATAAGTAACCAGGGTATTGCGGAGTCCTACATTTTGCAGATCAAAGGAGACGGTTCCCGATCCGTCCCCTTTTTTGATGACGGTATAATTGTTGATGCCTGCTTTATTGATGCGGAGGTTTGTTTCGCTGTCGCTGATCTGAAGCCCGCGGATGGTATAGTTGCCCTTCCATACCTCCATGGGATTCAGGATAAATGAGACCCGCTTGGCAGTCAGAAGTGGATATTCCCCAGGGTGGCTATCTTCTACGTATACGTCACTGAGTTCGATGGTGAACTGTGGAAAATCAGACAGGGCTGATATTTCAATTTTCGCAATTCGCACGGGTGTACCCAGGTGCTTATTGGCTTCCCGAATGAACTGCTGAAGAATACGGTCTTTGAACATGAAGACGGAAGCTGTCAACCCGGCAATGACCACGACCAGGGCCAGCAGCATGTAAATGACAAATTTTCGCAGACGTTTCACAGGGGCAGGTCCAAATACAAAAGTAACAGGAATAAAAACGATGCCAATTGATTAAAAATGTGACCAAACCGACAAATTGTTATCCACAGCCATGTTGGAGATAGCATCGAGGGCGTATGGGAATGGTTAATTGAGTGTGAAAACAGGATGTGAGACTATGAAGGTTGTAATTGTTGTGTTGGTGGGGCTACTACACGCTGTTTCTTCTGAAGCCCAGCAGGACAAGGTAAGTCTCCTGTTATACGGACGCATGATTGCAGATGCGGCAGGCCAATGGCGGGTGGACGAGAATGTGGTGCTCAATGCACAATTGAACAAGTGGTTGCGGGGAGAGGTTGGGATTCGTCAGGGAGAGCGCCCACAGCGATTCGACTCGTACTATCATTATAAGGTTGAGCTTCAGACCAAAAACTTCTGGAAGCGGGTGCGGATAATTGCCCGGCTTTCGGATAATGTCATTAAGTATCCCTCACCCATTTTTTCGCGAAGCAATTTCCTGTTGATTGCCGAGGGTCGTTTTCCATTGACCGACAAATTCTCACTGCTGACAGCCTATGGGTTTGTTTCATCGTATACCCGCAACGGATCACAGGAGGCTATTCCTTCGGCAGGCGGATCGGAGAATTTTTATAGTACGTGGAAGCTGGCTGTGAGATACGCATTTAACCACAAGGGTCACGCACAAGTCGTGTGGGGAGCCTATGACGTTTTTAATCCTTATGTGTTGCAGAGCCCGTTTCTTCAACTGGACCTTGAGCATGAATTGACAGAGCGACTGGCGCTATATAGCTACGTAAGGTATCAATATGATCATCAATTGAGCCTTCCGCTCAACAACTTCCTGGGGTTGGGGGTACGGGTACATGTCGTGAAGTGATTGACACAGGAGGGTACCTTACCTGAGGTGATGCCTTAAACGAAAGGAGATGAGTACCTTTACAGGTACAATCTGTAATACCCTTGAGGCGCATTTTATTTTTCCCGGTACTCTGGCTTGTCATTGACGGGTGTATTGACAGAATCAATTTTAGTACACCACCGGTTCCGCTTACGGAGATAGTCATAGAGGGAGCCATCACCAATGCACCCGGTCCGTATACGGTAAAGCTCAGCAATGTCATCAAGAGTGATGCTACCCTTCCCCTGGGTGTACCTGTGAATGCGAATCGGGTATTCCTGGCAGATGATGCGGGTACTACGGAAGAATTGACGCTGGTTTCTGCAGGTGTTTATCAGTCGAGCCCTTCGGGTATCCGGGGTACTATTGGACGATCTTATCATGTTCGGGTTGAGATGGACAACGGGAATATTTTTGAGTCGGTACCTGACAAGATGACGCCGGTAGGCCGCATTGATTCGCTCTACTATGAATGGGAAGAGATTGTTCGATCAGATAAGGCCGATTATGGTTATCGCATTTATGTTGATTCGCATACAGTTCCCGGTGAGGAATACCTGCGGTGGAAATTTGTCGGAAC
>DNZD01000295.1 GCA_003504855.1 Cytophagales bacterium | reverse complement strand
ATGATCTTTGATGGCCGTATCTCCTTATCGACAGACGACAACTTGGCGGGCCTCGGGAACCTCCGCTCCACGAATCAGGCCTTGAATTTCAAACTCGACTACGGCGCCACGGAAATCATCAATCCCATGGGCAACATCCATGTTACAATTCGTCAAAATCAACGATGGGACAATGCCAAAGAAGATGTTAAACCCACCTTCGTCCGGGAAGATGTTGGTCAGCTTGAATACCGCTTCTTTGACCTGGATAAGACCTTTCAGGGCGGCAATGAATTCAGATTCGTTGACTTTCGATCCATGAATTATCCGGGGATGAATACGTATAAATTAGATAAGTCCCATAAGCCCTATGAATTGAGCGTGAATATGGATTACCCCCGGTCAGGCCAGGCTTATTCGCAGTACCCGGACATGAATGGCGGATTTGTGCCTGACAATACTGACTACCCGCAGGAGCCATGGATATCAGCACAATACCTGTACGTTACTTTCGGGCTGAAATCCACTCCCTACAAAGGCGACGTGCACCTCATTGGCGCATACAATTGCTTTGCCCGGACCGACGAAAACAAGATGCAATGGGAAAACGGACTTTACACCAAACGGATATTGCTAAAACAGGGATTCTATAACTACGCCTATTGGACATCACCACCAGAGGCAGATGGCAATCAAGTTGAAGGCAACTACTTCCAAACTGAAAACCTGTACGAAGTACTTGTGTATTACAGGGCGTTTCAGCCCAATGCAGATTTACTAATCGGTTATTTTGTGATTCCGGTAAACCCGCGCTAAGCGTATACCAACTCGAGGTCGGCTTCTTTCTTTATCGGATTATGATTGGCCATGTCCAGCATCCCAAATCCCTTGTGCGAGAAGTAGCCAAGGCCATGTTCGTAAACAAATTGCTGAACGGCCGGGGGTGCAAATAAGGTGAACGGGAATGTATAACCCCTTACTTCGTACTTAATGTCGGCATCATACAGTGGATAGATGCGCGCAAACTTCTTATGGCTCGCCTGTATGCGGTTCAAATAGTCTTTATCAGGAACCAGTTGAAACTTGTAGAACTCCGCCATCTGCGCAGCCGTGAACTTACCGGAGCTTTGCATCTGGGCTATGGTAGCTTCATACAACAGATCTGAAAACTCGTCTGTCTCCGGGTTGATAAACCGCTTGCCAGCTTCATCATTGAAGGCTGCCTCCACCGTAACGATCGGAGAAATGCAGAGGAATTTCACACTCTCTGAAACAGAAACAGGCTCCTCCTGCTCTACTACAACCGGGGACAATTGCAGGGTACCAATCACTAATTCCTTTTGCTCAAATAACACGCCCAGGAAGTAGTCCAGAAATCCCTTGTCAGAAGTTGAAAAAACCAAAGTCACCCGCGAGGAGTAAAAGTGAAGGCCCTTGCGGCTGATCTTGGTCTGGCCCTTTAACCCTGAAAAGTTGAAATGGGTGAACTGCTGGTATGCCGCACTCTTGCCGGCAACGATCAATCCCTTCACCGTTTGAGCAAGCAAAAACTGATGATGGAAGGGAACATAAGCACCCTTATTCTTAAGCGTAAAAACGATTCTGATTCTCACTGGTATACCTGGTAAAAAATACTACCAAACCGCAAAAAATGGTCAGTGCGGATAGCTAAAGTACTAAAAATCAGGTATTACGGAAGCGGAGGTAAAAGGAATATTTTAAGTGGATGGTAAAGTGCTGAGAATCAAAAAATTGATCTCATTCAAATAAATCAGACGTTAAATCTAAAATGCATGACATCACCGTCCTGGACTACATAGTCTTTCCCTTCAACAGCCAGTCTACCAGCCTCTTTTATAGCAACTTCAGTCTTGTACTTTTGGTAGTCAGTAATCTTGATGACCTCAGCCCGGATGAATCCCTTTTCAAAGTCGCTGTGAATTACGCCGGCAGCCTGGGGAGCCTTCCAGCCCCGGTGAATAGTCCAGGCGCGCACTTCCTGAACTCCAGCCGTAAAGTAGGTGATCAGGTCAAGCAAATGATAGGCGGCATGTACCAGCTTGTTGAGGCCGGATTCCTTGAGTCCATATTCAGCGAGAAATACCTCCCTGTCTTCTCTGGATTCCAACTCGGCAATTTGTGCTTCAATGGCAGCACAAACCATTACTACTTCAGCACCCTCGTCCTTTACCAGGTTCTTCAGGGCCTCTACGTGTTTATTGCCGGTTAACACCGCTGACTCTTCTACGTTGGCCACATAAATTACCGGCTTGTCAGTAAGGAGCTGAAGGTCTTCAATTGCCTTTCGATCCTCTGCATCGGTTACAACGGTTCGGGCGTTTTTTCCACCCTGCAGTGCCTGCTGAAATAACTGCAAAGCAGCGAGTTCTTTCTTGGCTTTGGCATCGCCGCTTTTGGCTGTGCGCTCAACCTTGGATATTTTCTTTTCTACCGAATCGAGGTCACGCAGCTGAAGTTCGGTATCGATAATTTCCTTATCAGCTACCGGGTTCACCCTGCCGTCAACGTGTATGATATTGTCATTCTCAAAGCACCGTACCACATGGGCGATAGCATCTACTTCCCGGATGTTTGCCAGGAACTGGTTGCCGAGGCCCTCGCCCTGGCTCGCGCCCTTGACCAGCCCGGCGATGTCGACGAACTCCACCGTCGTCGGGACGACCTTGAGCGGCT
>DNZD01000009.1 GCA_003504855.1 Cytophagales bacterium | reverse complement strand
TACCATTTTGCCTGATGTATTACCCGCCAGTCTGCCTTCCAACGCACCAGCCACGGGCAAGCCAGGTTGCACGAAATCATTGGGCGTCCACTTCTTATTGATATCAAACTGTAACGGTGCCGCCATGGAGCCCGATTGCTCGGAGGCAAACGCGAGGCCGGTAAATCGTTTGCTGGTGTCACCGGCGTAGGTTACCGGACTTGCAAACTCCAGGAAGATGGTTTCCAATCCCTTACTCGCCGGATGATTGGCAAATCGGGCGATGGCCGGAAGAAAGGGAAATGAAAGTTGTGATTGCATGGTGAAGAATCCCTGCTGCTGCGACACCGTGATGGCACCACACTTGGCATCAACAATAAACGCATCGGCCACTTGCACCCCTTTTTGCGCAAGCCAGTTCTCCACACCGGTAGTGACGACGGCACCGTAGGCCTGCTGCAAATTGCCTTGTACCCGGTTGATGGCAACCAACAGCCTGCCACCGCGCGAAAGAAAATTATCCAATCGCTGCAGGTGGGTACCCGGAACGGTGTCTGTTGGCCGTATGAGGGCAACCGTCTTAATGTCATTCGGGATTTCGGTTGAGTCAATCCGGATTTCCCGGCTGCTGTAAAGCACATCCAGCTGCTCGCGCATCTGCCCCATCTCACTCAGGCCAGGTTCACCGTGTCCCTGGATAAATCCAATCACCGGTTTTTCAGCGATGGAAATCTTCTTAATGGCCGTAGACAGCGCATACTCCATGGACATTCCGGGTTGAATCAACGGGATAACATCCTTTCGCTCGGCGAGATTAACAGTGGCACCCAAAAAGGCCTTCTGCTGTTTTACCTGATCTTTTTCACGCACATTAATCATCACCTGTTGAATACCCTGCTGCAACGCCTCTTGCTCTTTCTCCTCACTTTCATTGGGGTTCACAAATTCATACACCAGCATTCCATTGGAACGGTTGCTGTACTCCATCAACATGTCCTGAAAGTCCTGCCGCGATTTGCCGATGTTGGCTGGCAAGTCCTGTGAAAAATAGGCTTTCACGGTAACGGGTTCATTCAATTCATCGAGGATATCCAGCGTAGCCTGGCTCAGGGTGTATTGCTGGTCATCTGTAAAGTCAAGCCGCAGATGAACTTCATTGGACAAGAAGTTGATCACCAGAACAATGCCGATGACCAGCAGGGTGGTGATCAGTAATTTCTGTTTCATAGGAATAATGTCAATTCAGGTTACGCTTGGTTAATGACAATTCGGATAGGAAAAGTCCGGTAAAAATGATGGAGCAGAAATAAATGATATCCCGGCTGTCCACCACTCCCCGTGAGATGCTGTCGAAATGATTGCTCAGGCTCAGGGTATGAAACACCACAGACACCGCCCCCGTGAAGCTGGAAGCCAGCACCTCAAATATGATGTGGAAGAATATCCCGATAAACAAAGCCATCAGAAACGCAACAATCTGGTTGTTGGTCTGGCTGCTGGCATATAAGCCAATGCTGATGTAGCACGCGCTCATCAGGATCAGACCGAGGTATCCGCATACCACTTCACCGGCGTCTATATTGCCAATCTTCGACAGGGTGATCACATAGGGAGTTGTGCAGGCGAGGGCTACCAGTACCAGCATGACAGCAGAAACAAATTTTCCCAAAACCACCTGGCGATCGGTCACGGCTTTGGTCAGGAGCATTTCCAGGGTTCCCGTTTTCTTTTCTTCTGCGAGCAAGCGCATGGTGAGTGCGGGCGTAAAAAAGAACAGTGTCCAATAAGCTATGGAGAAAAAGCCCTTCAGGCTTGCCTGGCCCACGAGAAACACATCTGATCCATAAAGCCAGGTAAAAAATCCGCTGAATCCGAGGAACAAAATCAGCACGATATACGCAATCAATGAATCAAAGTAGGATTGGAGCTCTTTTCTGGCGATGATCCAAACGGTATACATACTAGTTCATGGTTAGGTTTCTGAAAATATCTTCAAGCCGCGTCTCTTGCGGAATCAACTCACTGAGTACCCAACCCTGTTGAACGCAGAGTTGAAATATCTCCCGCTTCGAGGATTGTCCGGCATTGCTCTGCACCTCAAAACGGTTCAGGGCTTTATCTACCCATTCCACGGTGTCGACCGAACGTATCCGGTGAAGGGCGTTCATGATCTCTTCGGCACGACCATCTTCGATACGGACTTTGATAATTTCCTGCCCGGTGGCTTGTTTCCGGAGGTTCTCAGCGGTGCCGTTGGCTACAATGCGGCCCTTATTGATAATCAGAATCCGATCGCAGGTGGCTTCTACTTCAGGCAGAATATGGGTACTGAGTACGACTGTTTTCTCCTTGCCCAGTTCGCGAATCAGGTTGCGGATTTCCACAATTTGATTGGGATCCAATCCCGTAGTGGGCTCATCGAGGACGAGCACCTGCGGATCATGAATCATGGCTTGCGCAAGACCAACCCGTTGGCGATATCCCTTGGACAGTTCTCCGATCTTCTTGTGCTTCTCTGCATTGAGTCCGCAAACGCGAACCATCTCCCGCACGCGACGATGCTTATCGGAGGAAGACATGCCTTGCAGGGAGGCACAGAATTCGAGGTAATCAATTACCGGCATGTCCAGGTATAGCGGGTTGTTTTCTGGCAGGTAGCCGACGTACCGCTTCAGTTCATCTCCCTGTTCGCGCACCGATTTACCGCCTAATCGGATTTGACCTTCGCCAATGGAAAGGTACCCGGTTATCATCTTCATGGTGGTGCTTTTTCCGGCACCATTCGGTCCCAGGAACCCCAGGACTTCCCCGGGCTTGACCGTAAATGATATCTGATCAACGGCCTTCTGAAGGCCGTACTGTTTGGATAGGTTTTCAATTTCTATATCCATAGCCTTATTGAATGGGTGCAAAAATAATTTTTTGCACAAAAAAATAAAGCCCCTAAAAGGGGCTTTTTGAGGCTATTTAGGTGGAAATGGGCCTATTGGCGAATGATCCACTTCACAAAGAACACCACACCGATAATAAGTGCGATGCCTCCGATGATTTGAAATACCGAGGTACCGATGAGCATACCAACGATACCTACAGCACCAAAAATGATGGCCAGCTTCAGGTCATTGTCCATCCCGCCGGCGTGAGCAGCCTGGGTGGCATCTGCTTTTTTATTGGCCTGGATATATGACTTGATCTGAGATTTAATCTGCTGACGGACTGCCTTCTTCTCCACACGGGTGAGCTCGCGATAGGTTTTCACTTGGGGGGCAGCAACAACTTCTGAAGTTGGAGTTACTATTGTATGACCACCTGCACTGGCAAGAAATACGGGTGCACCCGGAGTTTGCTGGCCATAATCAGCAATGGCAGAAGAAGGCGCTTCTGATCTTTTTACCGTACCAACTTCCAGTTGACGGGGAGCTGAACACGAAGCCAATACAACCACAGACAGAAGCAAGAGAGTAAGATTTTTCATTCGAATTATGGTTTAGTTTGGGATGAACCAAAAATACGGTGGTAAACGCGCTTCTCAAAGCTCCAAAAGAAAGTAAACTGCCCAAAGATGAAGCCATACAACAACAGAAACAGATTGTAGATGGGCAGAATCAGGATATAGTATACCACGCGGGCCCAAAAAGGAATTTGGCCCTGGAAGAGCTGTTGCAAAATCGGTTTACTAATGGCTACCACGGTATACCCCGTGCAGGCAAATACCAGCAGGATTATAAGTACCTGCCTCGTATTCTTTACTTGCCATCGGTTGCGAAGGCGTTCTATCCAATTCACAGGGTGTGGGTGTTACTCGAGGTGTTTCCCAAAATTACTTTTTTCCATCAAACGACCGCCACCAACTTTGGTTGGGGGGTAGTGCCTGCAGTGTCAGGGGTACCTTTTGAACCGGGTGAATGAACGAAAGCCTCCGCGCGTGGAGGGCAATACTCTGCGGATTGGTCATCGAAGTTGACCCGTATTTCACGTCGCCGAGAATAGGACAACCCATGTCCGAAAGCTGAACACGAATCTGGTGAGGCCTGCCTGTTTTCGGAGCAACCTCCAGCAGATAAAATCCCTGACGATGCTCAATTACCCGATAACTCAATTCGGAATGCAGGGCTCCCGGCGTCTCCCGCGAATAGGCGGTGGTACGATTTTTTTTTTCGTCTTTCAGCAACCAGTGCGTCAGGGTCCCCTCCGTCCGGGATGGCCGCTGGTCGGTAATCGCCCAATAGATTTTCTCCGTCTCACGTGAACGAAATAACTCGTTCATGCGTGACAAGGACTTAGAGGTCCGGGCAAATAACACTACTCCGCTTACCGGCCGGTCGATCCGATGAACAACCCCCAGGAAGACTGCTCCGGACTTACTATACTTCTCCTTAATATATTGCTTGGTCAGTTCAACCAGGGGCACATCACCCGTCTCATCGCCTTGCACCAACACGCCACATGATTTGTTGATGGCAATCAGGTGGTTGTCTTCATAGCAGACGTCCAGGGCATTCATATGTCCGTAATCAGTCCTTGAACTCCGAAGTAAAATGAAACCGGATATCAGGAAAATTGTCCTGCACCATTTGCAGCCAGGCTTTGGACTCGGCCATGAATACGAGCTTGTCTTCCTTGTCCCGCGCGATGTGCCGTAGCTTAGATTGAATAAACTCCTGGAGCTTGGCCTCGCTCGTACCGCTAATCCAGCAGGCTTTGTAAATGGGTTGAGATAAAAACTCCACCGTGGCACCATATTCGTGTTTGAGGCGAAATTGAATCACTTCAAACTGCAATGCGCCGACCGTGCCAATGACTTTTCGCTTACCGATATCATAGGTGAACAACTGGGCCACCCCCTCTTCCATCAACTGAATAAGTCCTTTTTCCAGTTGCTTGCTCTTCATGGCATCTTTGTTGACGACTTCCTTAAAAATCTCAGGAGAGAAACTCGGAATGCCGGTATACTGCAACTTCTCGCCTTCCGTCAAGGTGTCGCCAATCTTCAGGTTACCCGTATCATAGATACCGACAATGTCGCCTGGCCATGCCTCGTCAATGGTTTCGCGGTCCTGGGCCAGGAAGGCCGTCGCATTGGAAAAGCGAAATCCCTTTTCCTGGCGGGTATGGTAATAGGTGGAGCCTCGCACAAATTCACCCGAACACACACGTACAAATGCGATGCGATTGCGGTGTTTGGGGTCCATATTGGCATGGATCTTAAATACAAAACCACTGAATTTTGATTCTTCAGGTTTCACCGGACGCTTGTCGGTGTCGCGTGGACGCGGCGTGGGTGCTATGCGAATGAAGGTGTCAAGGAGTTCTTTAACGCCAAAGTTATTAACCGCACTACCAAAGAAAACGGGTGCCACGCGACCGGCCTGGTAATCTTCTATTTCGAAGTCGGGATAGACGCCTTCAATGAGCTCAACGTCAGCCCGTAGTTGCCGCGCGTTGTTCTCACCTACCCATGCATCCAGTCGTGGATCATTAATGTCATCAATCTGAATTCCTTCCTGCACCACCGTTTTACTGGCAGTAAACAAGTGCAGGTTTTTTTCATATAAACTGTACACGCCTTTAAAGCCTTTACCCATGCTGATGGGCCAGGACAAGGGTCGCACTTTGATGGAGAGTTTTTCTTCAATTTCGTCGAGCAAATCAAACGGATCCTGCCCTTCGCGATCGAGTTTGTTGATAAAACAAATCACCGGTGTACTACGCATCCGGCACACCTCCATGAGTTTTTCTGTTTGTGTTTCAACGCCCTTCACACAATCCACCACCATGATCACGCTATCAACAGCTGTGAGGGTACGGTATGTGTCTTCGGCGAAGTCCTGGTGACCGGGTGTGTCGAGCAGGTTTATTTTTACATCCTGGTAGTTGAATCCCATCACCGAAGTAGCCACGGAGATACCGCGTTGCTTTTCGATCTCCATCCAGTCGCTGCGGGCGTGGTCCTTGATTTTGGAGGATTTTACCGCACCTGCCTTCTGAATCGCGCCGCCGAAAAGCAGCAGTTTTTCAGTAAGCGTGGTTTTTCCGGCATCCGGGTGACTGATGATACCAAACGTTCGCCGTTTGGCGATTTCCTTTTCGATTTCCATGGGGCCGCAAAGCTAAAGATTCGGCCGGTAATTATGGTCAGCGGGTAAATCGGAACTCTTCCAGTTTGATATCGTCCAGACCGTGCTGATCGAAGGGGTGTTCCATTTCGTCCTGTACGTTGAACAGGCTGATGAGGATAAAGCCTGTGATCATACTCAGCGAGTAGACAATCCAGTCAGGCGAGTGATGCTCCAGGCGATGCAACAGCGCCGGGGTATAGATCAGGGGGAACACATAAATGAATATCTGGCAATAGGCCCGCAGGCTGATGGGTGTACGGTGGGTGTCGATGGCAATCAGGTTTTCTGTTGCCGACTCCACGTCTTTCATGAATTGAAAAATCTTGAGCGCCTCCGATCCCTTGATCTCCTCCTTGTTGTTTTGAACAAATTGGAATATGGCGTCAACCTGACCGTGCAGTTCGGTGCGGTCCGGCGTTTTTTTGGACAAAGTGCGAATCATGGAGTCAGAGGTCTTGACCAGCAATTCCTGGGCTGCTGCTTTCTTGACATCATCCATCTTCTTATTTTTCAAAAAGCATTGCTGAACGATGACCAGTCCAGCCTTGAACCGGCTGAGGTGCTCCAGGGCCTTTTCTCTTCGCCGAAAGGCAGCGCGGATAGTGAACACCAGCGGAAAAATAATGGCAATACTAATGACGGTAAGGTCGTAGTTGTATTTAATCTGATACTGGATAACAAAAAAGGAAGTGACGCCGCAAATGATGAGAACCTGGAAGGTGCGGGCATTGATGATCTGTAGGTATTTATTCATCGGGTTGCTTTCGGATTGGACTGTTACTAACTTATCACTATGAAAAAACTAATCCTATTGGTGCTCGGACTTTACTTCATTCCGGCCCACGCCCAAAAACCGGACGTTACCCCCCTCTTCCGCGATCAGCAACCGTTGGACTTGAAGCTCCGGGTATCAATCAAAGATATTAAAAAGAAAACCAACGATTCAACTTATTTGCCTTCCTACCTCTACAGCAAGTCGGCTGCCGGTACCTGGGACTCAGTGAAAATCGGGGTTCGCGCACGTGGTATTTTCCGCCGCAAGAATTGCTACTTCGCTCCCATCCGGATTAAGGTTGCCAAGACCGACCACAAGGGTACGTTCCTCGAAGGGAACAGAAGCCTCAAGCTGGTGATGCCTTGTCAGAACAACGACGGGAAGAATGCGCTCGTGATGAAGGAGTTTGTAGCGTATAAGATGTATGAAAAGATCACCCCTTATCATTTTAATACGCGTTTGGCTAAACTCGACTTTTTCGAAGATGACGGAAAGAAAAGCAAAGAGTTTCAACTGACTGCCTTCCTCATTGAAGACGATGACCTCGTGGCCAAACGACACCATGCCAAGGTGATGGAAAACCTCAACTTGCATCCGCTCGGCCTCAATGACACCAGTGCCCTGCGACACGACTTTTTTCAATTGCTCGTGGCCAACACCGACTGGTCAACCACCTTTCTGCACAATGCCAAGGTGATCTTTCAGGAACCCAAGAAGTACATACCCCTCGCCTACGACTTTGATATGTCGGGTTTTGTGAATCCTCCGTATGCCGTAGTGAATACGGACCTGGGCATCTCTGGTGTCCGTGATCGGCTCTATCGCGGATTCTGCCGCAAAGAGCCTGTGGTTCAATTCATCCGCAAAGAGTTTATCGATAAAGAAGCTACGCTGATGGCCGTAATTGACAATTACAAAGGCGATTTTAACCAGCGAGACTTCACAGACATGAAGGAGTATGCAGGTGATTTCTTCGCCATGCTTAAAAGCGACGACCGGTTTAAGACCATGATACTTGACGGTTGCCGGAAGAAATAGATACTGACATCCGATCGTACAAAGGCAGGCCAAAATCCTGCCTTTTTTAGTTTATCAGGTTGAATCCGAGGTGCATGGTTCTGCCACTATGTCACTTTTTCCCTCCAATTGGCCCTTGGCATAACCCTTGACATAGGGAAACCGGATCATTAAACCGGAAACAAAAAACTGAATATATCATGGGAAAGATCATAGGAATAGACCTCGGAACCACCAACTCCTGCGTAGCCGTTATGGAGGGCGCAGAACCCGTGGTGATTGCAAATAGCGAAGGCCGCAGAACAACCCCGTCCATCGTGGGCTTTCTGGACAACGGCAAGGGCGAGCGCAAAGTGGGCGATCCTGCCAAGCGTCAGGCCATTACCAACCCGAAGAACACCGTGCAATCA
>DNZD01000028.1 GCA_003504855.1 Cytophagales bacterium | reverse complement strand
ATATTGAAACCGGTGGTCACGTATTTCAGATCATGTTCACCAACGGCACGGGCCTGATTGAGCCACAGTTCATCGGACTCACCCAGACCAATTTCCGGGATGGCGCCAAAGGCATTCGGTTAGGTTTCAATTTCACCCGCGTATTTACGGTGAAAGAAAAGAAATCGTAATCAGAAAGAGTTTCGATCTTTAATCAGGGCGCTCCGAACAAGGGCGCCCTGATTTTTTTGAAAGCAGTCTGAGATAAAGTCATTCAGAGAATAAACACTTCTCTATGTTATGGGCACCCATGCAACATGGATATCGGAGATCACAAATTGTGATCTCCGATTATTGGTGAACCGACTGCCGGAATCCTATTTTTCGCATGGGCAAATTCGGCGGACTCAGTAGTTTCTTAATGTGGCTGAAGATAATCTTAATGTCGGTGTCATGACCACCCACTTTTCGTTCGAGCCGCTCCAGTTTCAAAAGAATATCTTTATGCGCACTGAGCATTTCACGGAGGCGGGTAAATATTCGGATGATTTGAATATTGACTTCAATGGCCCGACGACTATTGAGGATACAAGATAACATAGTTACTCCCTGCTCAGTGAAACAGAATGGCACATAACGAAGCCCCTGCCAATCACCTCCATCAGCTACATGCTCCTTGCGCCAGGTCAGAAATTCCTTCTTTGTCATTTCAAAAAGAAAGTCCTGTGGAAACCGGGAGCGATTTCTGCGCACGGCCTGCTTGAGTGCCCTGGTCTCCACGCCATACAATTCGGCCAGGTCGCGATCAATCATAACTTTTTGTCCGCGAATCATGTAAATCTTACTGATTACGAATTCATCCGCAATTGCTTTTTTCATCTGAGACAGGTTGCTTGACTGCAAATTCTGAAACAACCTGATCAAAGAAAATCCTGAAAACCTGATCGCTCATGATTAAAAAATGACTCACCGTGAGTCGCCCACAAAGATTCGGAGATCACAGATTGTGATCTCCGAAATTGATTTCATCTAAGGGTTTTTTAGGCTGAGTTGCGGGCCGCGTTAATGATACCAAACATGCAACGGATGATCAGCTTGCGGTATAACCCTTCATGTTCCTTGTCCTTGGCCGAACGAAGGCTCATCAAAGCAAATTGCTGTACGGTAATCAGGGGCAACACAATCCGCTCACGTAACCGGATCGACTCGCGGATCTGCGGATTGTTCTCCATCAACTCCGGCATGGCCGTCAATTCGAGGATCATCCGCTTGGACAATTCAAACTCACTAAACATCTTCTTCCAGAATTCACCAAACTCAGGGTCCTTTTCCAGATAAGCCGTAGCCGGATAATAACTCTTCGTCAGCGACATCATGCTGTTACCCACCAGGGTTCTGAAAAACAGGGAGCGCTGATACAATGCCTGCAACTCATTCCATTTGCCTTTACCCTTCATTTCAAGCAAAGCACTGCCCACACCATAAAAGCCAGGGATGTTTTGCTTCATCTGTGCCCACGATCCTACGAAAGGAATAGCACGCAAATCCTCAAACTTCAACCCTTCGCCGCCAGACCGCTTCACCGGCCTCGAACCAATATTGGTGTCACCAAAAAATGGAAGGGGCGTGATCTTCTCCAGGTAGGGCACAAACTTCGGATCGAGCTTCAACCCGAGATAAGCGCGGTGGCTGGCATCGGCCAGCTCATCCAACAAGGCCTTGTCAGCAACCGACATCTGCGAAGGGTGTCCAAATACTTTTCCTTCCAACCCGGCCGACAACAATTGCTCCAGGTTGTATTGACACGACGCCACTTTGCCAAAATTTGAACTGATCGTCTGGCCCTGCACCGTCACCTGCACTTCGCGGTTCTCGATGGTCTCTCCCAGTGATGCATAAAAGTCGTGGGTGTTGCCTCCACCCCGCGCGGGCGGACCTCCGCGACCATCAAAGAACAAGGCTTCAATGCCATACTTGCGCGACACACTAGTGAGCGATTCTTTCGCCCGGAAGATGGACCAGTTTGCACGAAGATAGCCTCCATCCTTGGTGCCATCAGAAAAGCCCAACATGATGGTCTGGCGATTGCCGCGCTGCTTCACATGCTCGCGGTAAGCAGGAATAGCATAAATAGAATCCATGATAGCCTCCGCGTGCGCGAGGTCTTCAATGGTTTCGAACAACGGAACAATATCCAACGCGTCGCCCACCAGCCACTGCGACAACTGATATACTTGTATAATGTGGAAGGCACTCGAACAATTACTGATCACATAGCGGTGGCAACCCTGCACTCCGTTCTGTTGCTGAATAGATTTGATCACCGTAAAGCTGTCAATCGCCTCCTGCACCTGTGCTTCGTGCCCGGTTAAACAGGACTGGTCAGGACGGATCGCCAACAGGGCCGTTAACTTGTCATGGTCGGAAGCAGGCGAAAAGACTTCCGCCTCGCGTCCGGCCTTCGCCAGGATAGATCGCACGACAACCTCGTGTTTACGGCCATCCTGCCGGATGTCGAGTGAGGCGAAATGAAAACCATATACCTTTACCTTAAGGATAAACTCTTCCAGCAGATCAAGGAAGAGTCCGCCGTGGCGCTCCACCAAAATGGCACGCATGGCAAACAAGTCATCGAGTAATTCTTTCGGACTGGAATAAGCCCCACTGCCTCCGTATTGAGAGGCATAGAGTTTCTTCTCCATACCCTGAACAATCGGCTCCACACCTTCGAAAGTGAACCGTCGCTTCAGCTGGCGCACACCGGTATAGTAGTTACGCAGAATACCCTGACGGAGACGCGTGGCCACCTGGCTTGTTATTACACTGGTGACGAAGGGGTTTCCATCGCGGTCACCACCCGGCCAGAATCCTATTGAAACAAGTTGGTCATTCTGCCATGCCTCAATGGGTATATTGAGTCCGCGCATCAACTGCAAGGCTATGGCCGGCGCGGCGTGATAGAAAATATTTTCAAGGTACCAGCACAAGCTCACCGCTTCATCGAATGGTGTTGGTTTTTGCTTGTTGATGAATCCTGTCTTTCCCAGTTGCTGAAGCAGGAGATTGATCTGGGGAAGGTCGTTTTGCCGGATCGCAGTCTCGAGATCGGAGTGAATCGCCAGCACGTGGCCTGGATAGAATTGTGTGGGGTGTGCTGTCAGCACTACGCGCACGGAGAAGTCGGTGAGGCTTTTGCGGAGCTGATCGAGTTTTCCATCTGATTCAGCACGAAGCAATAAAGCCGGTACCGAACCTTTGCCCCGCACATCGTTGATCTGTTCATAGGAGGAGTCTTCAATTGAATCAAACAGCACCACCTGGCGCTCGATATATTGAATCACCCTGAACATAAAGTCAAATCGCTCGGCTGGTGTGCTCTCCGGAGAATAGTCAGCAAAGAACTTGGCCATGATTTCATCCGGCCGCATTCCCGCACTGTATCCTTGCTCACATACCTGCTGGAGCAGGGGCAAAAAATTACCCGTCTGCGAGATGTTCTGAAACGGCAGGTTTAGAAACAGGCTGTTGTAAATCGAAAACCTGGCGGTGACAATCGAGTTGAAGGGATTCACGGGTGTACTCCTTTTGTCGAAAGATCATTGTATAGGGAGGATTTTCCAATTCCCCATAAGTTTCTCCATAAGGGCCATAAACCCGCCGTGGGCCCGAATGGTAAAAAAAAGGGAATTCTTTCGATTGTTATATTGTTACAAGAAGGGTAAATTTTCCGTCAATTGTTCCTGAACCTAACACAACCATGAGAACTTACTCTCCCCTCATTTTGGTGATCCTGTTCTCTTCTTGCCTTAGCCTCAAGGAGTTACCGGTAGAGTACGATTACAGTTATCGCGGCAATTTCAAGAAGTACCGCACTTTTGAAATCATGCGCCCCACCGGAATGGCCGATTCCAGCATGGTGAACTCGGTTATTGAAAAGTCCATCATTTCCCGGATGCGGTTTTTGGGATACAAACAGTCCGAACACCGCCCCCACCTGATCATTGCCTTCAAGATGTATAAGGACAGCCTCAGCTTCAATGGTTACAATCAGCCAGACATCGAAGACTGGGTAAAGTCACAGAACGAAAACCTCAACTACGACAAGCAGAAATACGACATGCGTGCCGGTACCCTGCTTATTCAGTTCTTCGACCGTCGTCAGAATCGGTCCATCTGGCAAGGGTACGCCACCACCTTGTATGGCGGCATTGATTTTAATAATAACAGGCACCTGAAGAACGCGGTGATCTCCATTCTGGACAAGTATCGCTTTTGGGCTGACGGCTTCATTGAAGGCCAGCCACAGACTGAGGATAAAGGCCTCTAAAAACGCCAAATTGTTGTCTTTTGGGGTTTTACTTTCCCAAATAAATTCTACCTTTGCCCACCCAAAATAGCCCATAAAGCAATTTTGAGGAGGTATTGCCCGATGGTGTAATTGGCAACACGCTTGATTTTGATTCAAGAAAGTCCAGGTTCGAGCCCTGGTCGGGCAACAAGAAGTGTAGAATCCCGCTAAGCGGGATTTTTAATTCGTCGCATGGCAGTAAGAATATTTTCAGGACGTGCTACCACCTACCTGGCCGAGAAGATCGCCCAGTCCTATGGTGAATCACTGGGGCAGGTTAACTACCAGCAATTCAGCGACGGAGAGATGTCGCCCTATCTGGCGGAGTCGGTGCGCGGTCATGACGTGTTTATCGTGCAATCTACCTTCGCTCCTGCCGACAACTTCATGGAATTGCTGCTCATGATCGACGCTGCGCGTCGGGCGAGCGCCGAGAATGTGAACGTGGTGATCCCCTATTTTGGCTATGCCCGTCAGGACCGCAAAGACAAGCCACGGGTGGCCATTGCCGCCAAGATGATTGCCAATCTGATCTCAGCTGCCGGCGCCCATCGCATCATGACCTGCGACCTGCACGCCGACCAGATCCAGGGTTTCTTTGATATTCCGGTAGACCACCTCGATGGTGCCTACATCTTTATACCCTACCTCAAGTCCCTGAACCTGGAAAATATCATGTTTGCTACCCCTGACGTGGGCGGTATCAAGCGGGCACGCAGTTTTGCCAAGTACTTCACCGCCGACCTGGCGGTTTGCGATAAGTACCGCAAAGAAGCCAATAAGGTTGAGTCCATGCGACTGATCGGTGAAGTAGAAGGTAAGGATGTGGTATTGGTGGACGACCTCGTTGACACCGCCGGCACCATTTGCAAGGCTGCCCAGTTGTTGAAGGACAATGGCGCACGCTCGGTACCCGCGGTGTGTACACACCCCGTGCTGAGTGGCAATGCCTACGAAAACATCGAAAAGTCGAACCTGGAAGAAATTGTGGTGACCGATACTATTCCGTTGAAGCAACAAACACCCAAGATCAAAGTATTGTCGGTATCCAACCTGTTTGCGAAAGCCATCCGGAAGATACACGATCACGAGTCCATCAGCTCGTTGTTCATTAAGCTGTAATCAATTTTTC
Organism: Cytophagales bacterium; assembly: GCA_003504855.1. Lineage (GTDB taxonomy): Bacteria > Bacteroidota > Bacteroidia > Cytophagales > Cyclobacteriaceae > ELB16-189. The sequence continues at coordinate 3,805 of DNZD01000028.1, read as the reverse complement.
TTTTATAACTAACCAATTATTAATCATGAAAACTGTTGAGATTATAGGGTATCGAAGAGCAAATCTCGGCAAGACGGATGCTGAAAATATCCGCCAGTCCGGAAATGTCCCCTGCGTATTGTACGGCGGCGGTGAACAAATTCACTTTTATGCACCCGTGATTCTGTTCCGCGACATCATTTACACCAACGAAGCACACTTCGTTCACCTGAACATTGAAGGTGACGAGTGCCAGGCCATCCTTCAGGAGGCTCAGTTTCATCCGGTGAGTGAAATCATCCTGCATGCCGACTTCCTGCGCATTGCAGAAGACCGCAAGATCAAAATGGAAATCCCTACCCGTCTGGTGGGCCAGGCTCCCGGTGTATCCAAAGGTGGTACGCTCGTGCGCAAGAAGGCTTCCCTCAAGGTCATGGGCTTACCCAAAGACATGCCTGACCATATCGATGTAGACTGCTCTGAACTGGACTTCCACCACGCAGTGAAAGTGGGAGACATCAAGATGCCTGGTCTGACATTCATCGATGCTCCGAAAGCATCCATCGCGGTTGTGGAAGTGCCTCGCGCCGCTAAACTGGCTGAGGAAACTGCCAAGCCCGCCGAAGGTGCTGCCGACGCCGCTGCACCCGCAGCTGCAGCCGCTGCTGCTCCGGCCGCCGATGCCAAGAAGGCAGATGCTCCCAAGAAAGAAGAACCGAAGAAGAAGTAATCATCACTTCTCCTTTAATCAATCCCGTCTGCTCCGCGCAGGCGGGATTTTTTGTTTTCAGGACCACCATCGTGCACTTAGCAGGGTAATGTTTATCCGCTTAACTTTGACCCTCATCGCATTTCAATGTCATGAAGTTTCTGATCGCAGGCCTGGGAAATATCGGTCCGGAGTATGAACTCACCCGGCACAACATTGGTTTTCTCACCCTCGACCGGATGGCCGACAACCACGGCTTTGCGTTCACCACCAATCGCCTGGCCGACAAGGCCGAATTCAAATACAAGGGCAAACAACTACACCTGATCAAGCCCAATACCTACATGAACCTGAGTGGCAAAGCGATTGCATACTGGCTGCAGGAATTAAAGATCCCGAAAGAAAACCTGCTGGTCGTGGTGGATGAAATCGCACTCCCCTTTGGGGTTCAGCGTTTGCGTGCCAAGGGAAGCTCGGCTGGCCACAACGGATTGAAGAATATTGAGGCCACCCTGAGCGGACAGGATTATGCAAGACTGCGGATGGGGATCGGCAGTGAATTCGCGAAAGGCAAGCAGGTGGATTATGTGCTGAGCAACTTTGGGCCTGAAGAGATTCAGGCACTCCCCGCCATCATGGATAAAGCCATTGAGACGGTGTTTTCGTTCTGCACGATCGGTATGGAACGGGCGATGAATATTCACAACACACAAAATACTTAAATCCCTGAAATTGGAAGTCGCAAATTGCGACATCCAATTGATGTGTTGTGTTAAGGATACTTTCATCCGGCAGCATAGTGACTCATTCAGAAACTCGCTGCCTGAATCCGATCTTACGCATGGGTTTCAGCGAAGGGCTTAACAGCGCTTTCATAGCCCTGAATACTTCAAGAATATCTTTTTCATTTTTGGTTATCCGGTGCTCATTCCTGAGCATACTGCCGCTGATACGCTCCAACTTTAACAATATTTCCTTATTGCTGAGCTGTACTTCGCGCAACCGGGTGAACACCCGGACAATGGCAATATTGACTTCGATGGCAATCGAACTGTTTAACACACTGGAAAGCATGGCCACGCCCAGCTCGGTGAATGCATATGGCAACTTACGCAACCCCATGCGGACGTTATTGGATGTCGCAATTTGCGACTTCCAAATCGCCAGTTCGCGTCGGGTAAGCTGAAACATGAAGTCCTCCGGAAAGCGCCTGAAGTTCCGTTTCACCTGTTCATTCAGTCGCCTGGTAGGAACTCCATAGAGCGTTGCCAGGTCACGGTCAATCATTACACTTCGTCCACGAATGTGGTATATCTGATTGACAATTATCTCGTTGGTAATGCGCTTAGCCATTATGTGAAGCAAAAATCCTTCTTATAGAGGACAAAGAGGGTATCGGGGAGCACCGGAAATCAGGACTAAAATTGATCCTGAACGATGCCAATACACTGTTGCTTAAGAGCAATCAATTCCAGGCCTTTAGGTATTGGATGTCGCAATTTGCGACATCCAAATTGAGTAGCTATTGATTAAGGGGAGTCATTGCCATGACTGCATTCAGGCGCAGAATGAATCGCTCCAAAACCCGCAGTCCGAATCCAATCTTTTCAACGAATTGCTGGAGGGCACAGCAAAAGCTTTTGTCTCTTATCCCGGGTCTTTAAATCTATAAACCTCTTTCTCTTGAACCAAGGTCCCTGAAGCATAATCATATACCGAGTCTATTCTGGCGCGAAGCCTGCCAAGGTAACTATCGGGCAATTTTTCACCCCACCTCCACCCATCCCTTCTCAACTTTCCCGTGGCTTTATCAATCCTGATCCACTGTCCATTACAGTCAATCAGGATATATGCATCATCACCATTAAAAAGGTACGCTTCACAACCTGCTCCGGAGTCAGGGTAGATAAACAATTCATCAATAACCTGATTGGCCCTATTGACGGTGATCAATTTCCTCTCATGATCCGATAGGAACGGATGCTGATTCACCTTTAGGATTTTGATTGCATCTACCCGGATTTGTTCCGGGTCAGAACAATTATTCAGGAGCACAACGGTAAGTATGCCCATCAGACTTCTCATACCCGTGATCAGGGTTTGTACTCCGCGCATGTCATTACTAGTCTAGTACGGCGACAACCGTTGCACTAATGCACCTTCAGCACCCACATATCCATATCGCCGTGGTTGCCGGTGACGTCGCCGTCGTTGCTGAGGGTAGTGCCTGCCATGGCCAAACCATTGTCTGAGGTAATGGAGAAGTTATAAAAAACATCGTTCGCCGTCCCCCCAAACGTCTGCTGCCAGATTAATGTGCCGGTGCTACCAACGATGTCGATAAGCCAGGCATCGAGTTGTCCGTGGTTGCCCTTCACATTCCCATCGTTGCTGGTGGTTTGTCCCAGTACAAGATAAGATCCATCAGGCGCCGTGATGATGTCGGTAGGACGATCCAGGCCAGATCCCCCAAATGTTTTCTGCCAGATCATCGTACCCACCCCATCTACTTTTACAATCCAGAAGTTATCGAGGGTAAGTGTTCCGCCAGTGACGTCGCCGTCATTGGAGGATGCATAGCCCGCGATGGTGATGGTACCATCAGAAGCCGTGGTTATTGCGGTAGCCGCATCTTCGGTGGTGCTGCCCATAGCCTTTGACCATACCTTGTTCCCATTGGCATCCATCCGGATCACCCAATAGTCGAGGGAGTTGCGCGAACCGCCCACGTCACCATCTGAACTGCCGGTCTGTCCCGCTACCACAAAGCCACCATCAAGCGTCATCGCAATATCATTTCCAACGTCGCGGAAGGATCCGCCAAATGTTTTCTGCCAAAGCAGTTTGCCACTGCCGTCGATTTTGATTACCCACACATCTTCTGCACCATGGTTGCCGCTCACGTCGCCGTCATTACTAATTACATATCCGGCGATGACAAATGATCCATCGCTTAAGCCGATGGCGGCATTGGCAAAGTCATCACCAGATCCGCCAAGTGTCTTTTGCCATTGTATCTCCCCGCCCGGGTTGAGGCGCACCACCCAGATGTCGCGAAGGCCGTGGTTGCCGGTGACATCCCCATCGGTGCTGGTGGTACTGCCCACCGCCAGCACG